>NZ_SCNZ01000062.1:0-43192 GCF_005502655.1 Burkholderia sp. 4NA327C6
TGTGTGGGTGGTTCGGTCGGGGGTGGTTGCGCTCACGATTTCGTCCTTTTGTGTCGGGTTGTGGATCTGCCATTGGGAGCCGCCTCGACGCTGGTTTAGCGCGGGCTCGCACGGGTGCAAGGGCGCGCCCGGAGGCCGCATGCGGAGCGCAGGCGTAGCCGAGCACCGAACGGGCGAGGGCGTGGGCGAAGCGAAGCGCAGCCTTTACCCTTGCGCCCGTGCGAGCCCGCGCTATGCGTCGAAAAGGGGCGGCTCCCAATGGCAGATCCACGCGCTTAACCCGGCGCAAAAGGATGGAGCGCAACCACACGGTTTCCCCGGCCGAGCCACCCACACGGCGCGGGGCGGTTCTGCCCCGCGCCCTCTCGGCCGGCATAGCCGGCCGCTGTACCGGCAGTTCGCCCGCGAGGAGCGGGCGCGTATCCCGCGAGCAAGCGAAGCGCGCAGCGCCGGGACGGCGCGAAGACGTCAGGGATTGAAGCCCGTCAGGGGCGAGACTCGCGCAGCGAGGCTCGACGCGCAGCGCGAAAGCCCGGCCCGGAGCGAAGCGGAGGGAGACGCCCAAGCCTCGGAAGGGGAGCGCCAAGGGAGGATAAAAACGACGGTGAGCCTATACGGGAAGAATGGTGAGCATTTGCGGGAGTCTCGTCGCAGCGTCGCGCCGAGACTCCCGCCTCAATCACGCCTCGACCTGCTCGACCTGCTCGGTTTGCTCGACGTGCGCGGCGTCGGCTTCATCGGACTGGTCGTCGTCAGCCGAGTCTTGTTCAGGGTCGTCGTCCTGCTCTCGCCGCAACTGCCAGAGGGTGTCGGTGCGGACCTCGGCCAACGCAAGGTGTTCGGGCAACCAACCGGTCCCGGCCGTTAGGCGCTCGGCTTCGGCGGCGGCATCGGCCTTCTTGAGCTTGGCGAGACGCATGCACTCTGCGGGAGAAACGGCGGCGGCCACCACGTCGACAATACGTGCCTTCGACACGTGATCGAAGTAGCTGGCGCGAGTCGGCTTCCACTCGTCGGCCATATTCAGGCCGAGCGCGGGAATCAGGCCGTTGATCGCATGTGGCCGCTCGTCAACGGTGACGCTGTCGAGGCTGGCCGCGACGTACTGCGCGAGGATGAGCATGAGCCGCTCGTCGGTCTGCGCGACGCACCAGTCGAACAGGGCGGCGCTGTCGTCGGGGATGAGACCGGCCCACGCTGACCGTTGCTCGCTATGGAGGCGGTAAGCGAGATCGTCAGCCAGCTCGGACGCGCCGCGCTCGACGGTACCGGTCTTGTCGTGCCACTGGATGGCGAGCGCACTGGCGGCGGACCCGGCAGCGTATTCGGAGACGAGAAAGCGATGGACGAGCGCAGCGAGTGCGACGTGCGGCTGGCGCGCAAGCGCCATGCCGATGGCGGCGGTGCGCCGGGCATTCAGTCGCTGCGTGAGCGTAGCGGAATGCGGGCCTTTTTCGATCGGTGCGGGTGCTGGCGTGGGACTACGCACCGTTAGGCCGTCGCCGTCCGAGTCATGCGAGTCGTCATCCGAGTCATCGTCGGAATAGTTGGCCACCGTGCTGATCGCCTCCGGTTTGTTGACCCAGCCGCGCAGCACGGAGAGGACACCGCCTTGCTCGATCGTGACGATTGCGCCAGCGCCAGCCATCTGGAACGGGGTGTAGACGGACAACGATTCCTCGATCTCGGCATAGCGCTGCGACAGGGCGGTTTCTTCGTTACACAGACGCTCGTAGGTTTCTTCGTCGATGTCGTCTGCTTCCTGTTGTTCGGTGATGGCGGCAACGCGTGCGTCGATCGCGTCCATCTCCTGCTGCTGCTCGACGGTCGCGGGGACATCGGTAGGTGCGATCTTCGCGAAGCGGGAGCGAATATTGTAGTCGATGGAGATCATCGGTTCGACCCACTCCCACCCTTCTTTAAGCACGTCCTCGGCAACGGTGCGAAGCTGCTCCAAGGCGACACGCTCCATCAACGCCTGATCGGAATACCATGCCGTGCCGGTGTCCGAGAACAGATCGCGACGGACGACACCTCCAGCGGCCTCGAATGCATCGATGCCGACATAGAGTG
Organism: Burkholderia sp. 4NA327C6; assembly: GCF_005502655.1. Taxonomy (NCBI): domain Bacteria; kingdom Pseudomonadati; phylum Pseudomonadota; class Betaproteobacteria; order Burkholderiales; family Burkholderiaceae; genus Burkholderia; species Burkholderia sp. 4NA327C6. The sequence continues at coordinate 2,074 of NZ_SCNZ01000062.1, forward strand.
CGACGCGGCTGTTCTGGAAGTCCCGCTCCCCCGCGACAAGTTTGCGACGAATCGCCGAAGCGTGACGTTCGTGCGGCTGTGCGTCGAACCACGCGCGCTCTTGTTCGTCGTGACTGTCGGAGAGAGCGAGGGCCATCATTTGATCTGCACCGATCTCGTCGTCGCGGAACAACTCGACCAGCTTAGGGGAGACGCGGGCGAGCTTCAGGCGACGATGCACGGTCTGCTCGCTGACGCCATAGATTTCCGCGACATCGGCCACAGTGCGGCCCGCGTCGACCAGCACACGATAGGCGTCGCATGCGTCGGCCGGATGCATCGGCTCGCGCATTTCGTTTTCGACCGCCGACATCAGCACGGCGTCCTCCACCGACACGATGAGACAGCGCACCGGATGATCGGCCGGGATGTAATCGTGTTCCATCAGGTAGACGAGCGCGAGGCGACGGCGCTCGCCCGCCGCGACGCCGTACGTCTGAGCTTTCTTGGGGCTAACCTTCATAGCGTGGACGACGAGGTTTTGCAGCAGCCCGCCGGTGTGCCAAATGTTCAGGGCGAGTTCCTTGATGCCCGTGCGCGGCACGCGTCGCACGTTGTAGGGGGATGCGACGAGCCGTTTGAGGGGAATGTCTCGCACGTCGTCTGCCTGGCGGTGAGCCTCGGGGGGTGCGGGGGGAACGCCCGCGTCGTGGGCGAGGGCCGGGATTTCGGTGGTCACTGCGTTCATATAGCCTCCATTGCGTCGGGGTGAAAAATTGCTGCCATTGGGAGCCGCCTCGACGCATGGGAAGCGCTTGCGGGGAGGCGTTGCAGGGGCGCGGGCAAGGCCGCAGCGGTGCGAACCCGCAGGGGGCGCACCGACCGGGCGCAGCACGCGGCGTAGCGCACCCTTGCAACGCCGGGACGCAGCGCTATGCGTCGGGATGAGGCGGCCCCGATGGCAGGCGATTCCCCGACAGCTGGAGGTGGAACGCAGGGACGGTTACCGAAAGCCGGACGTCGCCGGCGCCGGGCCGCTCGCACGGCCCGAGCGCGAACTCCGCGCACGCGTGCGTGCGCGGCTGGCGGGGCGGCCAGCGCCGGGGCCGGACGCCGGCGGCGGCCGAGCCCCAGGAGCGGACAGCCCGTGTACCCGGCGCGTGAAAGCGGGCAGCTTGCATGCCGGGCGTAGCCAGGCGGGCAAGCTGCCGCGCGCCGGCTGGCGAAGGGGAACGGTGTGCACTCGCATCGAGGCGCCGGGGCCTGCAATCGCCGCCCGCCGTGGCCGCTCGATGCGGCCGCGGTGGGCTCGCCAGGGACTGGGTGGAACGTAGCGTGGTACATCGCCAGGCGCCCGTGTTCCATCGGCCGCCCGGGCCCGCAGGGCCGGGCGAGTCGTGGAACAGGCCGCGCGGCAATCGTCGCCGGCACCAGGCGCGCGCCGGCGGACGCGCGTCACCTCGCGGCGGAACCGCGGCCGTGAACAACACCGGCGTCGAACGCGGCCGCGAGCGCGTCGCGGATGCACCAGACCGCGCAATCGTGAAAGTCCAGCCGGTCGCTATGGCGTGTTTCGAGCGTGTCGATATGCAGATGCACGCGGGCGATTGCGAAAAGCAACATTTCGATTTCGTTTTTCGTCATGGGAGCCTCGTATACCGCCGGCTGCCGGCAACGCCGGCGCCGGCGGATGAATTTATCGCCGGGCGGACTGGCCGGCCTGGAACGCTTCCAGCATCGCGTAGCGCAGCGACGCCGGCAGGACTTCGATTTCCGTGTCGGAGTCCCATACGTGCGAGATCTCCTCGCCGAAGGCGTTTGCTGCGATCGCGGCCAGAATTGCGTCAATCAAATATCGGGGCATGTCGTTCTCCAGGTGCGCCGGCCGCGGCGAGCGGCCGGCGCTCGTGTGGTCAGGAAAGCTGCACTGCGCCGCAGTTTTCGGCCAGGCAGAATGCGAAATACCAGTTGCGGAAAAGCTCGGCGAGCATGGGCTCGGAGTCGGCGTCGATCGCACCAATGAACCGGCGGAAATCGTCGGCCAGCTTTGCGGAGATCCGCGACCCGATCGTTCCCGATGTGATCGAGAAATCGATCAGTTCCTTAAACGGGCCGTCCTTTGCCGCGATCGCGCCGTTCGTATGGCAGATTCGCGCGGCGCCGATCGAGATCGCCGGGTAATCGGCGAGCGCGGCCAGGCGCTCGCGGAAAATGTCGTGCATGACGTAGGTGCCGGCGCTGAATTCGAACGAATTCCGGTAGCGATAGATACGCGCCATGTCCAGGTCGCTGGCGCGGTGCGGGAACCGCACCGCGGCGTCAAGGCGGACGCAAAACACGTCGACAGGGTCGCCGTTTTCGTTCGTGCGGGGATGGTTGAGCTGTTCGAGACTGGAATAGGCTGAAACGATTAATCGCATGGTGAATGTCCTCTGTTCGGGTCTTAGGCGGCGGCCAGTGCCGGCGCCGACAGGCGCGCCTTGGCGGCCGCGTAGTAGGTGGCGTCCAGTTCGATGCCGATATAGCGGCGGCCCAGCTCGCGCGCGGCAACACACGTCGAGCCCGACCCGGCGAACGGATCCAGTACGACGTCGCCGGGCTGCGTAAAGGCGGAAATGAGTGTGCGCAGCGCGGAGACTGGTTTTTCGGTCGGGTGGTGGCGATTGCCGCTGTACGGAAACGGCATGACGTCGGCGATCGGCGCCGCCGGCGCCGCGGGCCGCCCCTTGGCAAGCAGATAGGCCGATTCGTGCTGGTACTTCACCAGGCCGGCCTTGGACGCGTAGGACTTCGTGAAGACGAAGTGGCCGGCCACGCGAAAGCCGGCCGCCTTCCAGGCATCGAAAAACAGGTCGACCTTGTTCCAGCCGTAAAACGAAATGCATACCGCGTCGCGCTTGAGCACGCGGAACATTTCGGCGAACGCCGGCGCCAGCCAGTCGCCGTTTACGTCGTTCGCGATCGAGCGCCCGCTGCGATCGCGGAAATTGACGAGATAGGGCGGGTCGGTGACGATGCAGTCGACGGATTCACGGGCGAGTTTGGGCATGGCGACCAGGCAGTCGCCGTTGTACAAATAGCTCACGGTCAGCTCCATAGAGTTGAGATAGGGGCAGCCGGAGCGATGCGGCTCGCAAACCGTGCTACCCGGAGCTGGCGAGCGCCCGCAGGAGAATGGGGGGCAAGGGGACCGTGGAATACCGGAGTGCGCGAAGCGCGCGAGGATATGCCGCGAAAGCCCCTTGCAGGAGCAGGGCGCCGTGCGACACTCGTCGCGCACGGCGCAATGGTCCGGCCGCCAGGCTACGGCGGGCGAACGTGGGCTCCGGGTTCAAAGGTCGACTGCGGAAGGAATGCGAGGCGCTTGGCTAGCGAGTAGGCGCCGGGCGCGGGAGTGGTGTTGCGTCACGGACATGAGCGCGACGGCGGACGCAGATCGCCGAGCGCGATCGCGATTTCCGTGTCGCGGCCGCGCAGCGGCCGCCGCGCGAATTTGGGAACCGTGGAGATGATTCGGCCGGCGGTGCCGGCATCCGAAGAGCGTCAGCTGCTGCGCCTCGAGGCGCCCGACGTCGATGGAGCGGCCTAGCTCTGGCCGCCTCGTAGGAACGCGCCGAGCTGCTGGCGCTGATAGCCGATACCGCCGGTCGTTTCCTGCACGAGCACTCGGCCCGATACATGCCCGAGTTCGACCTGACGCGTAAGCACTGCCTCCATCACGCGGCGATAGCTTCGACCGCCGGCGAACAAGACACGATGCGCCGTCGCCGGCCAGGTGCCTGGCATGAACCGATCGAGCTCGCCGAGCATCGTCTCGGCGCGGGCCAGGGTCATTAGCTGGTCGTACGGCTCGATGACCAGGCCCGGCTCGATAAATCCATGCAGCGCGGACAGGATCATCACGGCAGGCGGCGTCTGAGGTTGCACGTTCGCGCGATACGTTCCGTACATCACGCCGCGATACAGGTCGATCGCCGGCACGGGGCTCGCAAGCTTCGTCGCCGAACACGCCATGATGATCAACGTCGTGGCGTGCTGATTCACGGGAGTCGTCGGCGTCTGCATCATGCCGCGAACTCAAACATCGTCTGCGCACCATCCGTCGTGGCCTTGTGCCCCCAAGCCTGTCGAGCATCGTCGGGCAGTTGGCCGAAGCGCACGCTGCGCGCGGCGAGCTGCTCGACATCGTGCCCGAGATTCAGGCCGAGCCGGTCCTTGAAGTCGGTGCGACGGGCCACCTCGTCGTGCTTCAGCTGCTGCTTATGAGAGAGTGTGAGCGCACCGTAGTTCAGGTACCACCGATAGCCGGTCGTGATCCCGCCAGGATGGAAGCCGCGGTCATGCATCGCAGCCAGGCGATCCGCCTCGAACTGCAGGATCATCTCGGCCGACTCGACGTCGACGTCGAAGCGCGGGCCGGTGGGGACGCGCCACGTGCTCTTGCCGTCACCCAGATCCAGAATAGTGGGCGCGCACGGCGAGCGCTCGGTCAACGCCTCCATCAGGGGATCTCGAAACCCTGTCCACTGATCCGCCGTATCGTCCCACTCGTTGCCCACCTGCAGGAAGAGCGGCTCCGGCATCGGCGCCGGCGGCGCCGGTGCGATCTCCGGCACCCGATAGCTCACGCCACGCTCGCAGATGTCACGGTAGTCGGCCCAGATCGCGAACGGCGCGGCGAGCCCCTGCAGGGACTGCATCGCGTCGACCGCGATCATCATCGGCAGCGGCAAGGTCTGAAACTTCGGCCGCGTCCCGGCACGCCGAGCCCGGATGCGCTCGTCGCGATCGATCGTGAGCATGTACCGAACGAGTTCCCGCACAGTCGCCGCACCGAACGTGTCAGGCTCCACGCAGACATAGCCTGCGCGGATGGTTCGGCCGACCCAATTGCGGCGCGACCAGTCGTATCGGATCGCCCGGATAAACCGGTTCAGCTGCTGCAGGCCGAAAGCATAGGCGTATCTGTCCTGGTCGAAGCGGATCATCTCGGCAAGCGAACGATCATCGGCTTGCTGGCAGGTCCAGCAGCCGGTGCGCGCGTCGCAATTTCCGCGGCGCACACGCTTGCCGGCGGACGCCTCTTCGAACGTGAGATCAGACACGATCGCGCAGCTGCTGTTGCCGGCATGCGCGTAGATCCTCTTCGTCTCTTCGAAGTCCGTGTAGGTCAGGCGCAGCCCGGACGAGACTTCGCCGATAAACTCCCAGACATCTTCAGTCGACCAGTCGGCGATGGGGCAGAGCGTGAGTTCGCCGTCGCTGTTACGGACCGGCGTATCGGCGCGATCGCCACGGGCGCTCATCTTCGCCTTGCGGCGCTCACTTTCGTTGAAGCGGGTGCCGAGCAGGACCACGGGTTCTGCATAGCCGGCCTTCCGTGCCTCGCGATACAACTGGTTGCGACCGACACGGCTGGGCTCGATCTTCAACGAGACTGAGCAGTCCGAATTCGTACCGGCGTAGCTCGGCAGGGCGCGGCCCGTGAGGACCGACAGTTGCCAGGACGTCGCGAGTGACGGTGCGACAACCAGCACGCGTACCTCGAATCCGTGCGAGCGACCATAGGCCTCCATCTTCCCCAGCTCCCGATGCGCGTGCTCAACCATCTCGGGCGACTCGACCAGGGTGTCGGCCGTAATCACGCAGACAAGCGGCTGGCCACCGGCGGCAGCATGCTGGCGTGCTGCGTCCAGCGCGAGGCTCGTTACGACTCCACTATCCTTGCCCGCGCTGAACTGGCAAATCACCATCCGATTCGCGGAAAACAGCGCCCCGAGCGCCTCGAGCGCGCGTTCGACGCGCTGATCGACGGTGGGGCGCAGTTCCGCCTGCAGGAACATTTCGACCGTTTCCATAGCGCTCGGCTTCCGTGGTCAGTGGGTGTCGCGCCGCACAGACAGCCGTGCGCCCGTGACCGACCGGGGAAACCCGTGCGCGTCCGTGGTTTCCGCAAGCATCGCGTCGACGTCCATCTGTACGTTGGCTCCCGATCGACGGCTGCCGGCCCGGTGCACGCCGACGATCTCGAGCAGCTGCAGCCGGCCCGCGCGATAATCCTCAACCGTCATAGCCGCCCGGACGTCGGGTGCCAAAAAGTCTGCGTAGCGCACCGCGAGGCGCTCGATTGCGCGTGCAATTGCGTGATCGCTGAACTGTCTCGACAGGATGATGCGGTCCGCAGCGAGGTGAACCGTCAACCGGCCGGCCGACGTCAGCATGAAGTGCTCGACCCGCTTGACCTTCCCCCCGTCGACCACGCGCGTGGCTTGCAGCGGTAACACGAGCCGAGCCACCTGCAGGTCGCGCGGGCCGTCGGTCCAATCGACCGTCAGGTGTGAGCCGTTCGCTTTCTTCGCAACCGCGATCGCAAACGACGTCGTGGGGAATGCCTCCCCGAGAATCGTCTGTACCAGCTGAGCCGTTTCGATGAGGTTGAGCGTATCGGCGATGACCTTCGGCTGCGTCGCGTCGCCGTAGCTGGTGCGGGCACGCACAGATTCGGTAGAGCGGGAGAAGTTGTTTCCGGTGGCAAGCATCATGATCGACCTCGATAGAAATGGAACACGACAACGTTCGGAGAGGCGCCGACGGATATCGTCGGCGAGTAGTGGGCTTAGCTCTTACGGGTGCGCAGCGCGTCGGCGAGAACCCAAAGCGCACGGTTCAACTTGACGTCCTGGTCGATGCCCGTGACCGCCCGCGTGCGAGTGCGGCGGCCGGTCGCGGTTCGGCCGGGTTGCCCACCTCGAATCAAGGATTCCTGCACGCGGTTGAAGGTCGTCCACAAGTCGTTACCGGCATCCGCGGTACGGCGCGGACGGAGTACCTGTTCTTCCGTGATCGGCGCCGGCGCAATCGTGGTGTCGTAGCGGTAGGCGAGGGCGGCTCGGGCAAAAGCGTGCTGCTCGTGCTCATCGAGCTGCACTTCCGACATGCCTTCCTTGACCTCGCGGATCAAGTCGAAGCCGTCGAGTACGTCGTACGCGCCCGCGACGACGTCGTCGACTACGTTGCCCTTGTGCGGGACGCGCACGTCGTGCGTCGTGTCGCCGAGAACCAAGCCGTTCTCGCAGACAAAGCGGAAGTAACCCCCGATCATCTGGTAGCTACTCGAGCCGTCGTGAGAATTGAGGAGAATGATTTCCGGTGAGTCGGATTGCGTGACCTGCGTGGCATGGCGCAGGCGGAGCATGTGTTTTGCGTGCTCGCGCTTGCCGTCGTCGCGCACGCGCGTCTGGCAAACCATGAAGGGCTGGAACCCTTCTTCACGCAGCTTCGTCAGGATCTCGATCGTCGGGATATACGTGTAACACTCCGACCGGGAATCGTGCTTGTCGGCCGCGAAGATCGACGGTGCGACCTGCCGGATTTGGTCGTCATCGAGCGGCGTGCTCGAACGAAGAATCGGGGCGGTGCGGCTGAACGTGGTTGCGAGTTTCATGGCTTTCTCCGTTGAAAATTCAGTTGCGAGGCAGAGGGATTTCGACGGTGTCCGTCAACACCAAACGACGTGGCGGTAGTCGACCGTGCGTCGGTAGTAGTTGCGTCCATCCCATGGCGTGTACGTGTATTCCATGTACGCACACTGAAGGACTACTATCCAATGGTGCAGGCGGTTCGTTTCCAACGAGACCTCCATTCGAAGGTGGTTTGTATTGCAGGCCGCCCGGGCCCCAAGATTCGGAGCTCCCCTCGTAGGGGTACGTGCCGGTGATGCCTTGACTTCTGCAGAACTGCTGCCGCCAGTCCCCTGAGTTCGTCGTCCCGCGACTGAAGGAGCCTGCCGGCGGGCGTGTTCAAGGGCGGTCGCAAAGCCGCATGCGGAGCGCAGCCCGAAGGGCGAGCACCGAACGGGTGCCGCGGCCGGCGAAGCGCACCCTTGAATGCGAACGACGGTGGGCTACGGTCGCGTTTGGGACGGCGAGCGCAGGGGACTGACGGTATGCGGAAAGTTGAGACAGCACCGGCTCGCCGCGCGGCGAGCGCCCAATCGGGGCGGAGCCCCGGCTGTATAGGGGGTAGCGGGTTTGCGTCAGGGATTGAAGCCCGAAGGGGGCGAGACTCGCGCAGCGAGGCTCGACGCGCAGCGCGAAAGCCCGGCCCGTAGCGAAGCGAAGGGAGGCGCCCAGGGTCGGCCGCAAATCCCACACGAACGCGTGGAACGGGGAGCACAGCGGCCGAAGGCATGTGGATACGCGAAGCAGGGCGGGCTCACCAGCGGCAAGCGCCCCTCTCGCGGTCTCAAGGCCGCGTGACTGGAATAGCACATCCTTCGCCCGGCTAACGCCCGTCACGACCCAACATGATCGAACCCGTCTGCCATCGTGTGTCGCACCAGCGGCGTGGGCTCGGCTGCCACTTCGTGACAGCCGAGCTCGCGCGGGCCGGCAAGGCGTGCGCGATACCGCGCACCAGGCACCCGGATGTGCAGGTTTTGCTTCACACACTCGATCGCCCGGTCGGCCGTGCGGGCGCGAGCGTAATAGGTATGTCGATACGCCGGGCGCCGTTCGCGCCCGGCCGCGATGTCGACCGCCCAGACCTTGACTTCCTTGTCCGACCACCATGCGACCGCTTCGGCTTCGTCTCGGAACAGAATGCAGTGCTGCTTCATCTCGAATCCTCGGAGAATGCGGCCCGCCGCGGCGGGCCGCTCGTAGGTCACGGGCCGGGCTACAGACTGCCGGGCAGAGTCAGCGCGATCGCAACTGGACGCACCCAGACCGGCGTCGACGACAGCTGGAACGTCTCGCCGGATTCGGCGAGCAGCAGTGTGGTGCCCATCACCTCGGCGATCGCTTCTGCGGCGTCAGGCGGCACCGCGTTGCCGATACGTTCGCGCCATGCCTGATCGCTGTCGCCATCCAGCTTGAAGTGGCCAGCGAACACGTTGCCGGTCGCCGCAATCTGCTTGCGGTGCCATTCGCGTTCCTCGGCATCGATCCAGGTCTGCTCGGGATCAACTAGGGACTGCAGTACCGCCAGCTCGAGCGTGGTGAACGGGCGGTGCCACGTGCCATCAAGTGCCCGGATCACTGCGACGGTCTTCTCGTTCGCCGCTGGCATGCGAGGATCAGCGACGGACCATCGGCCGTTGTCGTGGCCGGCGGCGGCCGACACGGCACCGCTGTGCTGATCCCAACCGACCACGCCGTAGTGGCCGCCGGTGAGGTAGGCGTCGCCCCGCTCGCGGCGCATGCCCGGTCGTGGGTCAGCTACGGCGAACGCCCCTTGTCCGCTGTCGCTGCGCGCGATGACCGTGCCGGCCGGCTCGTCGAAGGCTGTCACCTTGTCCTTGCCGGCGCCTTCGAAGCCGGTGCTCGAGCGCGGGTCGGCAACCGCATACGCGCCCTGATCGTCACCACCGATAACCGTGCCGGCGTGGCCGGTCCATTCGGTCACCTTGTACTTGCTGAACAGCGGGCCGGCCGGTGGCCGAGGATCTTGAACGCACTGGCCGGTGCCGTGCGCGCTGGTGACCGCGCCGGCGGCTTCTCTCCAGGGCACGATTCGGAATTCGTTGTTGTGCTTCGCCGGGCCCTGGTGGCGCGGGTCCGCGACGCTGAAAGTGCCTTGCCCGGGCGACTTCTGACCGGTGATCGTGCCGGCGTGGTCGTTCCAGTCGAGCACGCCGTACTGCTGGTATTGCGCGGCGTCGGCCGGCCCGCGCGGGTCGGCGACCGAAAAGCTCCCGTTGCCCGGACGGCTCGCGCCGGCCACGACGCCGCACGGTTCTTCCCAGCGGTTCACGCCGAGCACGCCGTTGTGCATGTCCGGCACGATCAAGTAGTCGCGCAGCTGACCGTTCTCGACCGCGAGCTTGTTCAGGCTGCGCCAGTCGCTGCCGGCTTCGACGAAGGCGAGGCGCACCCATGTTTTCCACTGCAGCGAGGGCACGCGATGCATCGGGCCGGCGGCCTCGACGTCGCCCGGCAGCGGCATGCGGCCGAGCAGCGTCCCGACGCCCTGAAGGCGATTCTGGGGCGGCTCGTACAGGAACGCCGGTACCTTTTCGGTATGCCGCGCGACGAGCAGGAAGCGTTTCCGGCTCTGCGCCATCCCGCGCTTCGCGATGCGGCCGCAGTCGTGACTCGTCTCGTTCTTCGCATAGCCGAAGTGCTGCAGAATCTGCCCGATCTGATCCAGCAAGTGGCGGCCGCGCGTTGCGAGCCGGGGGACGTTTTCGAACACGATGAGTTCGACCGGGTCGTCCTTCCACGCTTCACACATCAGCCAAACGCAGCGCAGCGTGAGTTCGTTGAGCGCCTGGTATTTCGGCGTGCGGCTGAGCGTTTCCGACAACAGGCCGGACGCGCCCTTGCACGGCGACGAAATGAACACGCAGTGCGGATGCTGGTAGCCGGCCGCGCGGCGCACGTCTTCGGGCGTGGCCTCGCGCCAGCCGGCAGGCGGCTCGACGCCGTGGAACGCGGTGTACTGCTCGCGCGTGAAGAGGTCCATGAGCGTGCACGGGACGCCGGCAATCGTACGAAAGTCGCGACATGCAGCGGGATCGTTGTCGATGCCGCCGATACAGCGCCAATTCGCGATCAGCTCCCCCACTCGAGACTGGGCTTTTTGGAAGCCCTTGGCTCCACCGCCCAAGCCACTGCACATCGTGAATACGTTGTAGGTTCGGGTCATATCCATGGTTTTTCTCCGGATAGCGTGGCCCGCTCGCGCGGGCCGAGCGTGGGTTAGCAAGCAGCGAGAAGTTGATCGATCTGCGGGCGCAGCCAAGCCGCCGTGCTGATCGCAGCCGGGGTCAGCTTGCGAACGTATGCCGACGTACCATTGGGAGATCTGGTGGGGCTGAACAGGAACGCGTTGCGGCGCAGGAGCTCGCGGACGTTCTTCGCCGGCTTCGCGTCGAAGATGAATGCGGCGCGGTTGTCTTCGATATCCTCGCGGTACACATAGCCTTCGCCCTGCTGCTCGACCGAGGTGCGCGCCGCGATTTTCTCGAGCTGGGCGATCCGATCACGAATGCGGCGGATGTTCGCGCTGCTATTCGTGATCTCGTACGGCGCGAAGCCGACACGACCGGCGAAATCCGGCGTAAAGAGCTTGTCGATGGCGTCGGGCTGGTATCCCATGCGTGCAAGACCGGCGCGGTCATCGCGACGCACCAGTTGGTTCGTGCGCTTCATGCGATCGTGCCGATCCTCCAGTGCGACCAGCTGCGCACGCAGCTTTGCCACCGCGTCCGGGTCATCGCTGGAGACCCCGCCTTTACCCACTGCAGCCGCCCGACGTTCCAGCTCATCAGCGCGGTCGTCGAGCGCGAACGACTTCCCGAACGTCTTGTGGATGCGGTCGCGGTAGTTCCTGTCTCGCGATTCGGAGTAGTGGCCGGCCAGAACGGGCTGGCCTGCCGGAATGACCGAGGCCATCTCTTTGGCAGCGGTATAGGCGATCCGGGACGCGGAGCGTGCCTTGTTGGCGCGCGCCTCGAGACGCGTGCGACGGTCGTGCTGGCGTTGCTGGAACTTGTTCACGAGCTTTCTCCTATAAGTGTTGACGCGGCTGGAACGGGTTGACTGTCAGGCTGACCGGGCCCCAAGATTCCCTGTCCCCGCGTAGGGGTTCGGGCTTTGGTGCCTGGACGTCGGCAGAACTGCTGCCGCCAGTCCCCTGAGTTCGCCGTCCCGCGACAAAAGGAGCCCGAAGCCGGGCACGTTCAAGGACGGACGCAAAGCCGCACGCGGAGCGCAGCCCGAAGGGCGAGCACCGAACGGGTGCCGCGGCCGGCGAAGCGGATCCTTGAAAGGGAACGGGGAAGGGCTACGGTCGCGTTTGGGACGACGAGCTCAGGGGGCTGGAGGTATGCGGATACGCGAGGCAGCACGAGCTCGCCGCGCGGCGAGCGCCCCTTCTCGCGGCCCCAAGGCCGCGAGACTGGATAGGCAGGTCCGCGTGTCGCGGCATCAACGCGACACGCGGTTGCGCTATGCTTTGGCGTGATCGTGTGAAATCAGAGACGAGTCGATGCTCATTCGAGAACAGGGACGCCTCATCAAGGTACTGCGCGTCGCGCCTCCCACACAGCCCCCGACCAGGGGGCGTCGGCGCGAACACGTGCTCGGCACGTTTCGCGCCGACGGGCCGATACCGGCCCAGCTGCTCGATGCGCTGAGCCGCGACGAGCGCAAAGCGCTCGCGCGCTGGCTCGAGGTCTACCGAGAGGGCCAGCGGCGCACGGATGCGCGCACGACACTGGCCGCCGCGCCTGCGCACCTCGAGTCACTCGTCGGCGCACTCGAGCTGGCGGCCGATACTTTGTCGGCTGCCGAGGCAGACCATCTGTGGGCGCAGCTGCAGGCGATCGCGCGAACGTTGAGGCGCGCCGGCCACCCACGGCCGCGCGCAGCACGGCGGCCGCCGGCGCCGATACCCGGGCAGCAAGACTTCTTCGGCGACCTAGACGAGCTCGAGCAGCTGGCTGAACAGTGAGCTCGCTCCCCTCCAGGAAAACCACCATGCATCCACACCGTATCGTCGAAGACAAAGGCCGCACGCAGATCCCGACTCGGCATCTGAACGATCAGGGGGGCCAGCGCTCGGCGTGGCTCCGCTGGTGTCTACGCGCGCTCCGTGTCTTCGGAGCAGCCCCCAAGGCCCATTGAGAGGCTTGACGGCCTCCCCTTGATTTTGATGCATTTTACCGGGTAGCCTCATCCAGGCGCGACAAGGGCTTGCGGTCCGTCACTCAAAAAATATCCAGCAAAATCAAATGCTTCCTGACTGGATGTTTTTCATGCTCCATCGAAGAACGCCATCGGGAAGTCGCAACGCCGAAAACTAGTCGATTAGCTATGGAGTACGGACATCCTGACGGTGCAAGTCAGTGTCCTGATGCTCTGGACCATAATCAGTGTTGTAGTAGCTTCCACGCGCCACCACGCTTATTCGGGTTCCATCACACGCAGCATCGGCCGCCCCTCAACATCCTTGCGTGGAATTTAGGACCGATGTGTGGCCGAATTGACGGCGACGACATGGGCGTTCGGACCGATGCGCCCCTCGCCGAACTTGTCTCCCATACCAGCTTTGACGCGAAACAGTGACGCGACGTCGTCCTCGCCTACCACGTAGAGCGTCGATAGTGTCGGGTCGAATGCCAGCAAATTCGGGGCCACACCGACCGCGACCGCCTGGTTGGCTTTCTTTGAACGCATATTGACGATGATCAGCTTATTGTGCCTTCGGGCGTTTCAGACCTGAATCATCCCCTTCGATTTTTCCGTATTCCATGTGCATGAGCTTGTAGGTGACGCACGTGGACGACATGGATTCGACGTTCCACGGTTCAAGTCTGAAACATAATCCATGCCGCCCTATTTTTATTTCCCCATGGAGACATAGGCCATGCTTGAGCCACAAGGGAGGGCGGCCGATGGTGCGCGTTTTGCTTCTGGGCTGACCACGTACGGGGGCGTGCACGTGGGAGCAAGTAAGTGGTGTCGCACAACGGGAGGAGGCACTTCCCGTTGCGCATCCGAAGTTGGTGGAGGCATGCACCGACATCGAAGCGTACACGGCCGTGCCAGCCGGCAAAGACAAATCGCATCAAATGCAGCGCGGATTGAGATGATCAGATGTGTACGCAGACGCGAATAGTGGGCGCCAAGAGCTGCGCCAACTTTTCTACACGGGGAAGAACAATCATGAATCGACAACACCGGAAGAGGCAGCGGGGCGTTGCAGCGGTCGAATTTGCATTGGTTCTCCCGGTGCTGCTACTGATTCTGTTCGGCATCATCGAGTTCGGGCTTGTAATGTTCGACCAGGCTGTTATCACAAACGCAAGCCGCGAAGGTGCGCGAGCTGGGATCGTTCTTAAAACACCGAAGGCGACCACGACCGATATTCAAAACGTCGTCCTCAATTATTGCCAAAGCCATCTGATCAGCCTCGGAACCACGTCGTCACCTAGTGTCACCGTTCCGTCGGGGCAAGGCGGCAGTTTTGGCACACCGCTTACTGTCACGGTCACGTACAAATTCACTGGACTGGCTTTGGGTTCGTGGATTGGTCCGTTCAGCAAGCTGTTGACTTTGACGGCTACCACAGTCATGAACAACGAATGAGGGGCCGGTCATGGATCGCACTCACTCACGTCGTGTGCAGGTTTCGTATTTGCCCCACAAGACGGCGTACGCCATCCGCGCGTTGAGAAGTCGTCGGGACCAGAAAGGTGCGGTAGCGATAACTGTCGCTCTCATGATGACGATACTGCTCGGATTTGCCGCCCTCGCAATCGACGTCGGCTATCTTTTTGTTGTTCGAAATGAGTTGCAGAACGCAGCCGACGCTGCTGCGCTGGCCGGTGCACCATGTATCTATCCGCGGGCGCAGTGCAGCAACACAAAAACCGCGGCTCCTGATTGGGCGACTGCCCAAGCACAGACCGTGCTGGGTGTCTCGCTAAACAAGTCGTCGAACAAAACGCTGACGGGATATACGTCCGACGTCTCATACGGATACTGGGACGTTACTGGTAGCGTCAAGGGCCTTCAAACCTCGATGCCGCCTTCGCCAGCCGTCGGCAAGCCTGCAGTGCAGGTGGTTGTCAGTCGCTCTGGAACGAAGAATGGCGGCGGCGTTCCTTCTTTTTTGGCGAGGCTTTGGGGTTTCCAGTCTGTACCTGAGAACGCCGTGGCTGTCGCGGTCATTTCGGACCCCGGAAACGTTGGCTCCGGCGCACTATTCCCGGTTGCGCTGACGAAGTGCATGTATGACCAGTATTGGGATTCGACGAACGGAAAACCCAAAGTTGCAACATCCACGACGCCGCCTGGTTCGGGTCAGCCAAACCAAACGGTCGGACAGCCGTACACCTTTTATGTGACCTCGTCCTACCATGCCGGCCCCTGCGAGGCGGGTCAATGGACGACTTTCGATACGACCGCCAATGATGTGCCGACCGTCCGCAACTTGATATCCAACGGTAATCCGGATCCGGAATCAATTGGTACGCCAAGTGGTGTTTGCTCGACACCTGACGCAACATGCACCTATATCCAACCCGGCACGAAGACGACGCTGTACACGTCGGTCAACGACTGTAGTGCAGCCGGCAACAAGGCTTGCGAATATGTCCTGGTCCCGGTTGTTCAGGATCTCACGACAACGTCCTATGAGCGGATCGTTGCATTCGCGTGTGTGCACATTGATCTAGCTGTTGGCGGGAGCGGGAAATACATCCAAATGGAGATGAGCAACAATCCCGACAAATGCCAAGCATCAGGAGCAGGCGGTGTCGGGCCGTACTATGGCGCACTCACACCTGCGCGATTGGTCGAATGACTGGAAGGAGACCTAGCATATGCCGATCGATCCGAGAGACTATGAGCGCCTGCTTTATGGCACCCGTTCGAAGAAAACTCGAAGGATGAGAAATATCCGATGGGTGATGGCATTGATCGCCGTGGCGATTATCGATTTGGGACTGTTAGCGGCAGATTCAGCATCACGTAACACGAGCGTCGAAAACGCTAGCAGAAGTGGAGTCCGGTCCAATGCCGTGCTTCGTGTGCCGACATTGCGAACCGGTGACACTTCATCCGGAACCCGACGTTTGGCGCGCGCGGAATTGTGAACTGCGCGTGTCGTAAGGTTGTGTAGTTGGCCCGCGGGAGCAATTGATTCCCGTGTTGAGCCGTGCCCCGTAGGGGTACGGGGCACGGCTCTCTTTTTGTATCAAACGGAACCTGACAGCGCAGGGGAGCAGGTACTGCAGCAACATCGGTGGAATACTTACGGGGGTAAGTATGGACGATCGTTACGTTAGGATTGAACTAGACCTAGTGCATGTCAAAAATGCGCTCCAAACGCTGTCGGAGAAACGCGACGAGTTTCCGCTTGGGACGGCCATCCGTGATCCCGAATATTGGCGGTCGCGGCTTCAGTCGATTCGTGATGTGGCCGATCGCTACAACTACCGGAATCTCCGAGATCGTTCCGATGAACTGCTCATCGAGACTTCGAAGCTGCAGTATTGGTCGCTTTGATTCTGCGGCACTAATGACGGTTAGGCATCGGCGTCGCGAGGATGCGCTCGCCGTCAGGGGAAGCGACCGATGTTAAAGCTGTCCGACAGCGGGATCAAAAAAAGCCCGCTTAACGCAGGCTTAAGAACTTAGGGAAGCGCAACGCATGCAGCGTAGTTGCTTTGATTGCACGCTGGTACGCATGTAAACCCGCTCCCGACGAAAGCCGCGACTTCGTTACATCCGTGCAATCCGGCGCTAGTGGTTCATGCCAGTCTCGGGAAGTCTCCGCTGCACGTGCCTACTTGACGCAGCGGCAGGCGATGCCAGATTCCGGCGTGATTCGTAGTCGAGTCAGAGTATCCGGGTGCGTGCCAAGAAACGAATGGCGACTGAGTGCTCGGGCCGTGCATGTGGCAGCAAATCAGTGTGGGCGACCGCCCACCGCAAGTTATCGCGGCGGGCCAACCGCATTCTGAAAACCCGATGTGCATGAGGAAACCTGCGGAAAAGGCATCGCGGGTTCGCTAGCATTGTGGACCACTTTGATGGTGTTCGGCATCGTGAGTTGGCTATGGAGCATCGACATCGCGACGGTTCAAGTCGGCTGCTGTGCCCTGACGCTGAGCCTATCCGAATGTTTGTGTGTGAGGCATAAACTGATGGCCAAGGAGCCACGTTATGCCACGCAAACGCAAGGAAGAAGTGACGATAGAACCGGGCAAGGGCTTGAACCTGGACCCCGAGCTGATCAAGCAACTGGTGCCCGGGACGCTGAACCGGGCGACGATCAACGAGCAGCTTGCGGCGCTCAAGAAGGCAATCTTCGAACGCGCGCTGGGCGGCGAACTGACCCACCACCTCGGCTACGAGAAGGGCGATGCCAAGCCGGCAGGCCGCACGAACCACCGCAACGGCACCAGCCGCAAGCGCATCACGACCGACGACGACCTGCTCGACGTCGAGATTCCGCGCGACCGCGAAGGCACCTTCGATCCGGTGCTGATCGCCAAGGGCGAGCGACGCTTCACCGGCTTTGACGACAAGATCATCGCGATGTACGCACGCGGCATGAGCGTGCGGGAGATTCAGGGTTTCCTGCTGGAGATGTACGGCATCGAGGTGTCGCCGGACTTCATCAGTACGGTGACCGATTCCGTGATCGACGAAGTGCGCGAATGGCAGCAGCGGCCGCTCGAGCCGATGTACCCGGTCGTGTTCTTCGACGCCTTGCGAGTCAAGATCCGCGACGAAGGCGTCGTGCGCAACAAAGCGATCTACCTGGCGCTGGGCGTGCGCCGCGACGGCACACGCGACGTGTTGGGCCTTTGGATCGAGCAGACCGAGGGGGCCAAGTTCTGGCTGAGGGTAGTGAACGACCTTAAGCTGCGCGGCGTGCAGGATATCCTGATCGCCGTGGTCGACGGCCTGAAGGGCTTCCCGGAAGCGATCAACACGGTGTTCCCGGAAACGACGGTCCAGACCTGCATCGTGCATCTGATCCGGAACTCGCTGGACTTCGCCAGTTGGAAAGACCGGAAATCGGTCGCGGCCGCGCTCAAGGAGGTCTATCGGGCACCGACCGCCGAAGCGGCCGCCGTGGCGCTGGACGCGTTCGATACGAGCCCGTGGGGTACGAAATACCCTCCGATTGCCGCGCTCTGGCGCCGAGCCTGGGATCAGGTGATTCCGTTCTACGCCTTCGCGCCTGACATCCGGAAAATTGTATACACGACCAACGCGATCGAGTCGTTGCACATGCAGCTTCGGAAGATCATCAAGGCGCGCGGCCACTTCCCGTCGGACGAGGCCGCGCTCAAACTGATCTGGCTGGCGCTGCGCAACGTCGTGGCCAAGTGGACTGGCTCCCGGCACGATTGGAAGAGCGCGATGACGCAGTTCGCACTGCTTTACCCGGAACGATTCAACATTGGAGTCTGAATCTCAACCCGCCTCACACACGGAATTCCGGATACCTCCCTGACGCTCGGAACCAAAACCAATGACCGGGCAATTCCCATAATCCACCACAATTATCCGGGCTCCATCACACGCAACATCGGCCGCCCACCAACACCCTTCAGTGGAAAGTACGACCGGTGTGTGGCCGAATCGATGGCGACGACATGGGCGTTCGGTCCGAGGCGCCCCTCGCCGATCTTGTCTCCCACACCCGCCTTGAATCGAAACAGTGAAACGACGCCGTCCTCGCCTGCCACGTAGAGCGTCGATAGCGTCGGGTCGAATGCCAGCACATCCGGGTCACCGCCGACCGCGAACGCCTGGGTGACCTGCTTTGAACGCATATTGAAGATGATCAGCTTATCGTTACCTTCGCACGCGATGAAGGCGAGACGCTCGCGCGGATCGATCAACAACCCGTGATTGCCTTTGGCGCCTGGCAGATCGAAGCGACCAACGATCCGGTCGGTCGTCGGATCGATCTCGACGAGCTGACGGCGCGTCTGGACGTTCACGAAGACGTGATGGGAGATCGGATCGTACTGCGTATTTCCGGCCTCGCCGTCGAGCGGAATCGTCGCGACGCGACGATTGGTTCGTACATCGATGACGGTTTCCGTTTCCCCGTATTCATCGGACACGTAGAGCTTGCTCACGTCCGGCGCGTAGGCCATGCCGTCGGGGTAGCGGCCGCCCGGCATGCGCGCGACGATCTTCAGCGTCGTGGCGTCGATTGCCACGATCTCGTTGGTGCCCGTTGCCGATGCATACACACGCGAAAGCTCGGGAATCGCGAGAACACCATGCGCCGAGGATACGTCGCCGATCCGGGCAATCACTCGCAACGCTTGCGTATCGAATACCACGACCTCCCCATCACCGAGATGCGCGATATAGAGCAGGTTGCGCTTCGTGTCGAGGTTGGCGTAATCGAATCGCGTCGGCCGCCCGGGTAACGGAATGTCTGCAACGTGCTTCAACGGCAGGCTGTCGAGCGAGAGATCATCGGCCGCCGCATGCGCGCGGTAGACGGCGAATTCCATCACGGAGAGCATCGCTAAGAGACCGACCATCAGAAGGTAGTTCAGTCGTGAATTTCGGTGGTGTTTCATAACTCGATCCTGCAAAAACCATCACCGCCGCGTTCGGCTCAAACCGGGCGCGGCGGCACCGCTAAATTCAGAAGATCATTGCGCGACCGCTGTCTGTGCATCGAGCGCAACCTTCACGCCCTTAGCCAGATCGACCGCCTTGCCCTTGCCCCAGTAGTGCAGGAACAGCGTGCGCGGCGACTCGCCCGTCATGTGCTCGTGAATCGCAACGATGTTGATCCCCGATGCACGCATGCTCTTCAGTACGGTCTGAAGCTCGTTTTCGTGCATTGCAAAGTCGCCGTCCACCACCGCCTCGTCGTCCGAACCGGCGAATGCCGCCCACGTGTTGGCGCCCATTTCGCTGCCGACCTTGACGCCATGCATGTTCGACGGCTTGCCGATCACGACCTTGAACATCCCGTTGTTCGTCTGGCCTTTCGAACCGAAGATCGCCTCGAGCGGCGCGGCCGTAATCGAGCTCTGATCGGCGATGCGGCCAGGGAATACACTCTCCGGAGCCGGATGCGCCGCCCGGATCTCCGCGATCTTGTCGTAGACCTGCTTCACGCCCTCGGCGAGCTTGCCTGGATCACCCGAGCCGCCGATATGCATGAAATACACGCGAGGCCGGTCGAAGAAGAAGTGATTGTGTAGCGCCGTCACTTCGAGTCCCGCATTCAGCGCTGCGCTCATCGCGGGATTGACCTCGTCCTCGAACAGCACGGTGTCTCCCATCATCATCGTCTGGCCATGATGACCGGGCGTGAACGCGGCCCACGATGTCAGCCCCATGAATGGCGGCACGGCCCAGTCGTCAACTTGCACCTTCACGTCGTTGCGCGGTTTCGAGACCTTGAAGACGTTTTCCTTCGCCGAATAGGTGCCCTTCAAGCCGGTGATTTGCTCGATCTGCGCGGCATTGACGCCGGCGGGTTGCTGCGCGCCGGCGTGATTCGCGGCGAGACAGGCAATCGACAACACGGCGACCTGCGTGATTTTTCCAAGGCGTGACATCGGACATGCTCCAGTGACTGGGGATAGATGAAAAGCGCGCATGCTCTTCGGGCGGCGATGCGTCGCTGCGTATTGGTCTCGTTCGGCGAACCCGTTGAATTTCTCGCGGTTACGATCTGGGCTCTTCCTCAGGTTTGATGTGACGGAAGGCAGCCAGCAATGCGAGGTCGTACGCGATCTTCAGCGCGCCGCACGCGATCAACGGGGCGCCGAGCCAGCCCAGGCCGAACAGCCCGCCAGCCAGCGACGGCGCAACGGCGGCCGCGAGACTGCGCGGCACCGACGTGAAGCTCGCCGCGGCGGGCCGTTCCGCCGGTGTGACGACCGCCATCACATAGGCGGTGCGCGTCGGCACATCCATTTGCGACAGCGCACTGCGCATCAGCAGCAGCGCCAGCGTCGCCGGCAGCGACGGCACGAGCGCCGCACCGATCAGGCACAGGCTCGACGGGATGTGCGTGAACACCATCGTGTTCAGCAAGCCGATCCTGCGCGACAGCGGCGGCGCCACGAGCTGGGAGCCGGCGGAGAGTAGTCCGGACCAGAAGAAGAACTGGCCCGCCGCGCCGATCGACAGACCGAAGCGCTGCATCAGCCAGAGCGACAACAACGAATTGACGACCAGGCCGCCGGCGAACGCGTCGACGCTGAACAGCAGCGCCAGGCGTGTGACGATCCAACGGGAAGGGCCGAGCGGTGCAGCGGCAGTCGTCTGGCGCGACTCGGCAACCGGCAGGCGGCGGTACAAAGCGGCGACCGCAAGTCCCGACACCGCATACACGAGGAACATCGCGCGCATCGCCTCGAGCAGCGATATACCTGCGTGCGACGCGAGCCAGAGCGGCAGCCCCGCCGCGAGCGAACCCAGCGCGGCCGATACCGCGCCGATCAGGCTGTAGCGTGCGAACAATGCAGTCCGCGCATCGCCGTTCGCCGCTTCGGCGAGTCTCGCCTGTTCGAGCGGCAGGAACAGGCTGACATCGCCCGAGCTCGGATTGAGCGTCCCGACGAAGGCCACAACGAGCAGCGGCCAGAGCGTCGACAATCCGGCAAAGCCGATGCCGGTGGCTGCCATCAGCACGGCGGCAAGCGACAGCATCCGACGCGGCGAAAAGCGGCTGGCGACCACACCAGCGGCGATCGTCGCCACGGCCGAGCCTGCCAGCGTCGCGGTGCTGATCAGCCCGACGTCGATTTGCGCGAAGCCGAGCAAGAGCAGGTAGGCAGGCAGCAGGACCGCGATGAAGCCGTCGCAGAAACCGCGCATACCTCGGCTGACGAGAAGAATCCATGCCGTATGCTCTACGCCGGCCGGCATCAGCCAACGCGAAAGGCGAAGCGCGTACGAAACGGCTGGACGCCCACTAGGCACGTGTGTCACGTCGGCACCACGTATAAAGCGCGTCGTACATCACCATCCCGTGCCGCAGCTGTTCGTGATCGTCGGCGAAGTTTCCCGACAGGCCGATCGAAATCGCATACAGACCAGTCGCTTCCCGCGCGAGGTCAAGCCGGTTCGTATCCGCACCGCGTACGATCTCGGCGAGCTTGAGCAGCGCGGGATCGCGGAGCTGGTACTTGTCGATGAATGCATCGAAGCTGCAGCGTTCGCCGTGGTGGCCGAATTCGACGCCGGGCACGTCGTAGGGGATTGCCCCCGTTTCCGCGGCGACGCGCATCACGTCCGCCCCGGGCGCGTAGAGAAACTCCGGCGTTTCGTCGATGAACCGGGCGATGAGCCACGGACAGGCAATGCGATCGATTTTCGGACGTTCCCGCGTAATCCACTTCATGGCGCCTCTCCTGTCTGGCTGTCGAACCGAATGGTCAGTCGTCGTCCTCTTCGTCGTCACCGGCCGGGCGACTACTGATGAGTTTGCCGTCCTCGGCCACGATCAGCCGTTGCTCCTGTCCGTCCTGCACGATCGTCGCGACGTAGCGCGATTTGCCGTCCTTCGCGCGTCGTTGAATCACGCCGACGCTGCCGCCTTGCCGTTGACGCTCGATCGTCGTTCTCACCGGCGCCGGCACGTGCTCGAGCGTGACGATCTCGCCGGCTCCCTGATCGGACGTGCCTCTGTCGCAACCGGATAGCGCAACAGACAGGGCAAATACCATCGCGACTGGCGCGATCCTGCAAAACCTTCGCATCACTCGTTCCTCGTCCAGTCGCGCGCGTTACCCGATCACGTGAATGACGATCCCGGCCAGACAGCATCCAGCGAGCGTCGTCATCATTCCGAGCTTGAAGCGGAACAGCGAGATCATCGCGGCGAGCGACAACACCAGCGACCACACGTCGAGACTGGACAACACCGGGATCTGCAGCGTCATGCCCAGCACGTGTTTGACGTCGACCTGCGCAAACAGCGTATGAATCGCGAACCACACCGCGAGGTTCAGGATTACGCCGACAACTGCGGCCATGATCGTCGACAGCACGGCGTTGAGCGCGCGGTTGTTGCGCAGCGCTTCGATATACGGTGCGCCGATGAAAATGAACAGGAACGACGGCGTGAAGGTCACCCATTTGGCGAGAATGCCGCCGAGCGTACCGGCCAGTGCCGGGTCGAGCGTGCCGGGCTGACGGAACGCGGCCATGAAGCCGACGAACTGCACGACGCTGATGAGCGGGCCCGGCGTCGTTTCGGCCATGCCGAGGCCGGCCAGCATTTCGCCGGGCGCGAGCCAGTGATAGTGATCGACGGCCTGCTGCGCGACGTAGGTGAGAATTGCGTAGGCGCCGCCGAAGGTCAGCACCGCCATCTTGCTGAAGAAGGTGGCGATGTGCGTGAACACGCTGTCCGGGCCGATCGTTGCCAGAAAGACGAACAACGGTCCGAGCCAGAGCAGCACACCGATCGCCGTCACCTTGAGCGCGCGGGCATGCGACGGGCGCACGTGCTCGGGAATCTCCACGGCGAACGCGGCGTCGATGGCGGGCAGCGGCCCTTCGTCGTACTCCGTTTTCTTCTGCCCGGCCGCACCGCGCGACGACAGCGTGCCGGTCGCGCGGCCGACCAGGCCGATCGCGGCTGCCGCTATGATGATGAAGGGGAACGGCACCGCGAAGAAGAAGATTGCGATAAACGAGAGCGCGGCAACGGCAACCATCGTGCGGGTCTTCAGTGCACGGCGCCCGACGCGTACCACGGCCTCGAGCACGACCGCGAGCACGGCAGCCTTCAGGCCGAAGAACAACGCCTGAACATACCCAACGCTTCCATACGTCGCGAAGACCCAGCTCAGGATGCCGAGCGCAACGAGACCGGGCAGGATGAAGAGGAGGCCGGCCACGAGGCCGCCGCGCGTTCGATGCAGCAGCCAGCCGATGTAGACGGCCAGCTTGTGCGCCTCCGGCCCGGGCACGAGCGTGCAGTAGTTCAGCGCGTGCAGGAAACGCGTTTCGCTGATCCAGCGCTTTTCCTCGACCAGAATCCGGTGCATCACGGCGATCTGCCCGGCGGGGCCGCCGAAGCTGAGCGCGGCCACCCGCACCCAGACCCAGAATGCGTCGCGAAACGAGACGCCGTGGCGCTCGTGCGCGGGGATATCCGATGTCGTGGCGACCGAACGCCGTGCGTCGGTAGTGCTGGCTTCCATCAAGTCGATTCTTCCGGTTGTGTCATGGGCTGCGCGCATCGCTTCGATCGCGGCGCACGCACGGATGGATCAGCGTGTCGCATCGGCGAATCGCGCCGCGACGTTGGTCCAGTTGATGTTCTGCATGAACGCGTCGACGTAGGCGCCAGCTTTCGCACCGAAATCGATGTGATACGCGTGCTCGTACATGTCGAGTGCCAGCAACGGTGCGCCGTCGGCCAGCGTGTGAGCGTGGTCCGATGCCCACTGGTTGGTCAGCCGTCCGAGTCGTGGCGACCAGCTCAACAACACCCATCCTGAGCCGCCTCCGAGCGCCTTGCCCATCGCGATGAATTCGGTACGCCACCGATCGATGCTGCCGAAATCTCGCTCAATCGCGCCGCTCAGTGCGCCGCCGAGCGGATCACCGGTTCCGAGGGAGTCGAAGTAGATCTCGTGCAGGATCATCGAATTTGCGGCGATGAGTTCCTCGCGCTTCAGGCCGTTCAGCACGAACACGGAAGTGCTCGCCGGATCGATCCCGGCCAACTGCTCGGTGATCGCGTTCAACCGTTTGACGGCCCCGCCGTAGTTGTTCTCGTAGTGGCTGACGATCAGTCGTTCGGACAGGCCCTGCAACTGGGCCGGATCGCATGCCAGCGTTTTCATCTGGTACGTCATGTTCGTCTCCCGGTAACGCAGGTCAGTGATGGAGGAACGGATAGGCGGCCAGCCCGATCAGCGCCGCCGCGGTCACGATCACCGGTTCCTGCAGCTTCTTGAAGCGCCACAGCAACAGCACGGTCGCGACGGCGAGCAGCGCGGTCGGCAGGTCGACGATCGACCGCTTCGCGATGACAAGCACGGAGCCCGTGATCGCGCCGACGGCGGCGGCCGTGATGCCGTCGACAAACGCCTTCACGCCGGGCCGGTGGCCGTACTTCTTCACGTACGGCGCGGGAATGACGGTGAACAGATAACAAGGCAGGAACGTGCCGAGCGCGGCGACGCACGCGCCGGGAAGGCCCGCGACGAGATACCCGATGAAGCCGACGGTGATCACGACCGGGCCGGGCGTGATCATCGCGACCGCGACGGCGTCGACGAACTGCTTGTCGTTGAGCCAGTGGTGCTCGGTGACGACGCCGCCATACAGGAACGGCACGATCGCAAGGCCCGAGCCGAACACGAACGCACCGGCCTTCGTGAAGAACACGCCGATCTGCACGAGCTGCGGCACGTCGATACCGCTCAGCAGACCGCTGGCCGCCGGCAGGTTGGCGGCCGCGACCGCGTTTAATCCCCCCTTGTGCAGCCATTTCGGCGGGGCACGCCACAGCCATCCGATCAGACCGGCGACGATGAACAGCCACGCGATTTCCGATTCCGTGATGAAGGTCACGGCGGCCAGCGTCAGGAAAATGGCCCAGAGCAGCTTGTCGTGGCCAACGGTCTTCGTCGTGAGTTTGTACGCGCTCATCGCGATAATGCCGACCACCGCGGCGCCAACGCCGTAGAACACGGCCTGCATCCACGACAGTCCGCCGAAGTGCGAATAGGCAAAACCAAGCGCGAGCACCATCAGGAACGACGGCAGCACGAACGCGAAGCCGACGAGCGTCGCGCCGAGAATCCGGTA
Source organism: Burkholderia sp. 4NA327C6 (assembly GCF_005502655.1). Lineage (NCBI taxonomy): Bacteria > Pseudomonadati > Pseudomonadota > Betaproteobacteria > Burkholderiales > Burkholderiaceae > Burkholderia > Burkholderia sp. 4NA327C6. The sequence continues at coordinate 27,339 of NZ_SCNZ01000062.1, forward strand.
GTGGACGAAACCGAGATAGATTGCGAGTTGTGCGGCCATCGGCCCCGGCGCGAGCTGGGCCAGCGTGAGCCCTTCCTTGTAGTCCGCCTCGGTGATCCAGCCACGCCGCTCGACGAGGTCGCGGCGCATGTAGCCTGCCAGCGCGACCGGCCCGCCGAACCCGAACGTACCGAGACGCAGCATGTAGCCGACCAATTGGCCCAGCGAATAGGTCGGTTCGGTCGTGGCGATGGCGGTGGTCATGACTTGGCCCCAGACACGGTCTTGTCGTTCGACGCGAAATGCGCATACAGCGAGTCGAGTACCGCACCCATCTGCTCGAGCAGTTGATTGTCGTTGTCCGTGCGCTGCCGCGTGCCGGCCATCACGGCCTCGAAGCCGACCGCTTCCGGCGCCGCGGTGCCGCCGACGTCGAGCGCATGCACGATCTCGCCGAGCCGCATCAGCGCCGGGTCCCGGTCGAGCCCGAAACTCGCGAGCAGCACCTCGAACGTCACGCGTTCGCCGACGTGCGTGAACGTCGCACCGTCGAAATCGAAGCCCAGCGCATCGTCCGGACAATCGGCGGGCGACGCGAGCCAGATGAAACGGGCGCGCGCATCGATGAAACGGCGGATCAACCATGCGCTCGCAACGCGGTCGACCCACATGCGCTGCCGTGTCGCCCACGTGCGGCCTTGATAGGCGTCGATCGCCAGCCGCCGGATCTCGCGTTCCGCGGCATGCGGCTCGCCGGGCGACAGCACGGTATCGACCAGTGCGACGAAGTCCTGCATCGCGACTTCGGCGTGGGTGGCCGAGTCGCCCGGAAAATAGTCGATCGCGCGGAGCGTGTCGAAGTCCTTGCGCAGGCGCCGCAGCAGGCGGGTCAGCTCCGTGGCGGATTGCCCGGCCAGCGTTTTTCGCGCGTCGGCGAGGGAGCGGGTGAAAGCCGCATAGTCGTCGTCGCGACTGAACAGCGCACGGAATTCCTCCTCCTGCGACGCGTCGAGGCTCGGCGCGCGCAGCAGGTGGGCCGTGCCGCCGCTTTCGGCGATCCCGTCCGCCAATTCGCGCAGCGTGCTTTCGTGCTCGGCGGTGTAAGGCAGCAGGTAGATGCCGTCGCGCAGCACCGCGCAGCCCTTCGCCTTGAGCGCGCGCCAGTACCGCATGCGGGCCGTCGCGTTTTCTGTGGGAAGGGTCAGAACGAGAAGTGACCAGGTCGTGAATGCTTCCATGTAGCGAATACTACTCACATGTTATTCACTCTACAAGTTAACTTTCGAGGGCTTGGTTCGGGCGCCAGCGTCGAATGCCAGCAGCGAGCGCGGAAAATCGTAACGATGGCCGGATAGACTGGCGGAACTGAGCATCAGCCGCACAACGGAAACCCACTCCATTCGATGAATTCCAGAATCAACGCGATCCTCGTGGCGCTGACCGCGGCCGCCCTGTTCGGCGGCGCTACCCCTTTGGCGAAGGCTTTGCTTGGCTCGATGTCGCCGTTCCTCGTGGCCGGCTTGTTCTATCTCGGAAGCGGTATCGGTCTCGGCATCGGCATCCTCGTTCGCCGCCTGCGGAAATCGGCGGCGCCGGCCGAAACCGGCCATACGTTGAAACGAGAGGAAATTCCGTGGCTGGCCGGTGCGATTGCGGCGGGCGGTGTGGCGGGGCCGGCGCTGCTGATGCTCGGGCTGTCGAGCACACCGGCCGCCGCCAGCGCGCTGCTGCTCAATCTGGAAGGCGTGCTGACCGCGGTGATTGCATGGGTCGTGTTTCGCGAGAACGTCGATCTTGAGGTGTTTCTCCGCATGGTCGCGATCGTCGCGGGCGGGGTCCTGCTGTCGTGGAAATCGGGTGCCGCAGGCATTCCGGTCGGCTCGATGCTCATCGTCGGCGCGTGCCTGTGCTGGGCGATCGACAACAATTTCACGCGCAAGGTGTCCGCGAACGACGCGATGACCATCGCTTGCCTGAAGGGCCCGATCGCCGGGCCGGTCAATATCGCGATCGCCGCGATGACAGGCGCGACGCCGCCGGCGCTGTCGACCGTGGCAGCCGCGATGCTGACGGGGCTCGGCGGTTACGGCATCAGCCTCGTGCTGTTCGTCATCTCGTTGCGCCATCTGGGCACCGCGCGAACAGGCGCCTACTTCTCGGTTGCGCCGCTGTTCGGCGTCGTACTGTCGCTGCTGATCTGGCCGGAAATGCCGTCAGTCACGTTCTGGCTCGCTGCGGTGCTCATGGCGCTGGGCATCTGGCTCCATGTGCGCGAACGGCATGAGCACGCGCATACGCACGAGCCGCTGGAGCACACCCATCAGCATCGGCACGACGAACATCACCAGCATGCGCACGACTTTCCGTATGAAGGGGACGAGCCGCATACGCATCCGCACGCGCATCTGCCCATCACGCACCCGCACGCGCACTTTCCGGACATTCACCACCGGCATCGTCACTAGACGCCTTCGCCATCGCGAAGATCGCGTTGTACTTGCCAGCCGCCGACATGTACAGGTCGGCTGGCTTTGTGCGGACTTCGCCGCACGATTGTTCGTGGCCTGGCGGGGGCCACAGTGAGTTCAATCTTACATTTTCATAAAATATACCCCTCTACCCTATATGGGAAACGATCCTGAGATATACTCCCCCACCTTATATCCGAGGTCGTCATGAGCCATACCGTCAGGGAAAAGCAGAAGCTGTTGAATCGGGTGCGCCGCATCAAGGGGCAGGTCGAGGCCATCGAGCGGGCGCTCGAGGAGGAGCGTGGCTGCAATGACGTCCTCCAGCAGATCACGAGTTGCCGAGGCGCGATGAACGGCCTGCTGGCGGTCGTGCTCGAGGACCACATTCGAACCCATCTTGTCGATGCCGGCGTGCCCGACGCGCACGAGGGGAGCGCCACGGAACAGCTGATCGATGTCGTTCACAGCTACTTCAAGTAATCAGGGTAACGAAATGAGCGATTTCAGGGATGCCGCCTTCGGCGCCGGACACGACCACATCTTTCTCGGCACCGCGCACGAGCAGAACGAACGCAGGACCTGGATGGTCATCGGGCTGTGCGCGGCGATGATGGTGGCCGAGATCGTCGGCGGGACGCTCTTCGGCTCGCTGGCGCTCGTCGCGGACGGGCTGCACATGTCGACGCACGCCGGCGCGATGCTGATTGCCGCGCTCGCGTACACCTATGCGCGCAAGCACGCGAGCGACCCGCGCTTCGTGTTCGGCACGGGAAAGCTCGGGGATCTCGCAGGCTTCACGAGCGCGATCGTACTCGCGATGATCGCGCTGCTGATCGGGTACGAGGCGGTCTCCCGCTTTCTGTCGCCGGTGCCGATCCATTTCGGCGAGGCCATTCCGATCGCCGTGGCGGGCCTGCTCGTCAACATCGCGAGCGTCTGGCTGCTGAGTGGCGATCACCACGGCCATAGCCACGGTCAACATCACGGCCATGCCCACGGCGACCACGAAGACGAACCGCAAAAGGTCTTCGATCGGGACGGCGTGTTCCTCGTATCCGTATTCGAGGACGGAGTGCCGCCGGTGTTCCGGATTACGCCCGCGACGAGCGGCGCGCAACTCGCGGACGCGGCCAGTACGTCGATCACGACGATTCGTCCAGACGGCACGCAACAGACGTTCTCGATGAAGGCGCGCGGCGGTTACCTCGAATCGATCGAGGAGATTCCCGAACCTCACCAGTTCAAGGCAATCGTCCGGCTGAACGGGGGCGCGCACGAACTGGCGTTCGAGGAGCACGACCACGGCACGGATGCGTCCGTCGCGCGCGATCACAATATCCGCTCCGCCTACATCCACGTGATTGCCGATGCGGCGGTTTCGGTCCTGACGATCGTCGGCCTGTTGCTCGCGCGTGCTTTCGGCTGGATCTGGATGGACCCGTTGGCCGGTATTGTCGGCGCGCTCGTCATCGCAAACTGGTCATACGGCCTGATGCGCGATACCGGTGGCATCCTGCTCGACATGAGTTCGGATCGACGGCTCGCGGACAACGTGCGCAGCGCGATCGAAAGCGGCGGCGACACGATCAACGACCTGCATGTGTGGCGTCTCGGGCCGGGGCATATGAGCGCGGTTGTGTCCGTCACGACCGGCGATGCAGTGCGAGATTCGCGCTTTTATCACGGTCTGCTGCAGCGCTTCAAGGATCTTTCGCACGTAACGGTCGAAGTCGTGCCGGCCGCAAAGGGGTACTGAGCATGGCGGTCAAATCACCTTGCGTCGACGTGTGCTCGTTCGACGGCAGAACAGGCTACTGCGTGGCCTGTCTCCGCACGCTGGACGAAGCACGGACGTGGAAAAAAATGACGGATCACCGGCGCCATCAGATCGTGAATGACAAGGCACGGCGCCAGGCGAAGCTGACACGCGAAACGACCGGCTGATCGTCCTCACGCAGGTTGCGGCATCGGATGAAGATTCGTGGCCGCAGTTCTTCTTCTATCCTATCCAGGAGGATAGGATAGATCGCTCAAACCGATCCATCGCCGGTTGTCGTCGTCTTTGACATGAATTTCGCAGAATCGGAGGAACCGTGACGATCCATGAATCGCATCTGGACATCATCAAGCGGTTGAAACGCGCGGAGGGGCACCTCAAGAGCGTCATCGCGATGCTCGAGGAGGCACGCCCGTGCGTCGACGTCGCGCAACAGCTTCAGGCGGTCGAGAGCGCGGTGGGCAACGCGAAGCAGGCGCTCATCCGCGACCACATCGATCACTGCATCGACCATGCAGTCCGCGAAGGCGGGCTGACGGCAGATGCTGCGCTGGCCGAATTGAAAACCATTACCAAATATCTGTAAGGCTCGACCATGACGGAATTTTCCACCCTTCTGCAGCAAGGCGCGTCCAACGCCTGGCTGTTCATTCCCAGCGCGATCCTGCTGGGCGCCTTGCACGGCCTCGAGCCGGGCCATTCGAAAACGATGATGGCCGCCTTCATCGTCGCGATCCGCGGCACGATCGGGCAGGCCGTGCTGCTCGGGTTGTCCGCGACGGTTTCACATACGGCCGTCGTATGGGCGATCGCGCTGGCCGGGATGTACTTCGGACGCAACTGGAATGCGGAGACCAGCGAACCGTATTTCCAGGTGGCGTCCGCGGTGCTGATCGTCGGTGTTGCGGCGTGGATGATCTGGCGGACCTGGCGCGAGCAGCGGGTCGCGCACGCGCATGATCATCACGACCACGATCATGGCCACGACCACCACGATCACGGCGACGAGGCCAAGCTGATCGATACCGGGCATGGTGTCGTGCGCCTCGAAGTGTTCGAGGACGGCGTGCCGCCGCGCTTTCGTCTGTATCGCCAAGGCCGGCACGCTCACGTGTGGAGCGCCGACGAAGTCCGGATCGAAACCGAACGCCCGGACGGCAACCGGCAGACCTTCACGTTCAGGCTGGGAGACGGTTTCGTGGAATCGGTGCAGGAGATTCCCGAGCCGCACGAGTTTGTCGCTCGGCTGAGTCTCGGTCATGGCAACCACAGCCACGACTACGACGTCGAATTCGTCGAACACGATCACCATCATCACGCAGGCGCCGGTCGGAACGGACTCGACGTATCGGATGACGGCTATCAGGATGCGCACGAACGCGCTCACGCCAACGACATTCGTCGGCGGTTTGCCAACCGCGAGGTCACTACGGGGCAAATCGTGATGTTCGGGCTGACTGGCGGGCTGATCCCGTGTCCGGCATCCATCACGGTGTTGCTGCTCTGCCTGCAACTCAAGCAGATCGCGCTGGGTGCCACACTGGTGCTGTGCTTCAGTATCGGGTTGGCACTGACGATGGTCGTCTCGGGCACGCTGGCCGCGATCAGCGTGAAGCACGTGTCGAAGCGCTGGAGCGGGTTCGGTGATTTCGCTCGGAAGGCGCCGTATTTCTCGGGCGCGCTGATCATGCTCGTAGGCCTGTTCGTCGGTTATCAGGGTGTTGTTGCGCTGAGCTGATCGCGGCGTGGCCTGCCGGACTCGATTGCGCATCGAACGCGACGGGCATATCGGGGGACGAACGGTTCCAGACGAGCCTGGAACCGTCACCGACCTCCGCCAGGATATGTTCGGGCCGATGCACATCGCGTTTCAGCTTGCGGCGCAATTGTCCGACTCAGATCCGCAGAGAATGCGGGTTTCTCGCATGTGCCGTGCCCCAAACTTCCCGCAACTGCTCTGTCTTTCATCAGAGATGCGCTCGAATGTGCGATTAGATCGACTGTACCTGGACGTGGTCAGGTAATCGTCCGCGCTGGCATCGAGCGCCGTCACCTTGCCCGCCTCGCGGTCCGCGCACGGAAAAGGGGCCGGCGTCAATCCCGCTCGACGACTCGGACGACATGTATTTCGCGCCAGGATGCGCATCGTCGCTCAGGCGCAGCGGGTGAATATCCGCGACACGCACACGACGGAATTGCAGTCAGCGATCAAAACGCGAGACTGCGCGATTTGCGATTGGGGAATAAAACGGACGCCTCCGCGGTATTGCACTTGGAACTACCTCTGGAGGCCCACCGGGCGAACCGGCGGTTTACCTCCTTAACCCAGACGAGGAGGCACCATGTCGTCAGATCTTCCTTCCCGGCCGTCGCGCCGCAGCGCCTTGAAATGTCTCGCCTTCGGTGGCGCGGGCACCCTGTTTGTCCTGTCCGGAGGCGTCCTGACGCCCGTGGAATTAGCGCTCGCCGCCAGTAGCGAGGACAAGGCGGCCTCGGGCGTGCCGCTGTTCCTGCAGATCAGCGACTCGCATATCGGTTTCAACAAGGAAGCCAATCCGGATGTGGCCGGTACGCTCAAACAGACGATAGATTTCGTCAACACCATGCCGGTCAAGCCAGCCCTGGCGATTCATACGGGCGATATCACGCACCTTTCCAAACCGGAAGAGTTCGACCTCGCGGCCCAATTGTTGTCGGGGCTTAATATCACCGAGTTGCACACGGTGCCCGGCGAACATGACGTGACAGACGGGCCTCAGGGCGAATACTTCAAACGCTTCGGCAAAGCATCGGACAACCGGGGCTATTACAGCTTCGATCACGATGGCGTGCATTTCATCGGGCTCGTCAACGTGCTGCATTTCACGCCGAACGCGCTGGGCAGCTTGGGCGAGGACCAGCTTTCCTGGCTTGAAAACGATTTGAAAGGGCGCTCGTCCAGCACGCCGATCGTCGTCTTTGTCCACATGCCGATGTGGACGATTTACGCCCCCTGGGGTTGGGGGGTGTCAGAATTTCCGTGTTCAAGGCGAGTGGAACAATTACACGGAAGGTCGAACGAACCGATCTGCATAAAGGATAGCGAATTGGTTCATGGCCGTCTTCCAGTCATGCGCGGCACTTCCCCAATTTGCGGTGATGTTGCGCAAGGCCAGCCAGATGAGCTTGGTGGCGGCCTCGTCGCTCGGGAAGTGACCACGGGTCTTGATGATCTTGCGCAACTGCGAGTTGATATTTTCAATCGCGTTCGTCGTGTAGATGATCTTGCGCACACCCGGCGGAAACGCAAAAAACGGGATCACGCGATCCCAGGCGTTGCGCCACGCGCTACTGACGGTCGGGAATTTCTGGCCCCACGGACCATCCGCAAACGCATCGAGTTCGGCCTGGGCCGCTTCCGCACTGGGGGCGGCGTAGATCGGTTTGATCGCGGCGGCCAGTCCTCTGCGGTCCTTCCAACTGGCGTAATCGAGGCTGTTGCGGATCAAATGGACGATGCAGGCTTGCAGCGTCGTGGCCGGAAACGCTGCTGCCAGCGCTTCGGGCATGCCCTTCAGTCCGTCAGTGACGGCGATCAGGATGTCGTGAACGCCGCGCGTCTTCAAGTCATTGAACACCTTCATCCAGAACTTGGCGCCCTCGGTATTCTCGATCCACAGGCCCAGGATCTCCCGCGTGCCGTCGGGCAGCACACCCAGCGCCAGGTACACCGCCTTGTTGCGCACGACGGCGTCTTCGCGAATCTTGACCCGCAGTGCGTCGAAAAACACGACCGGATACATTGGCTCGAGCGGCCGGGCCTGCCAGGCGGTTACTTCGGCCATGACCTCGTCGGTGACCGAGCTGATGAAGTCGGGCGAGACCTCAGTGCCGTACTGTTCCAGCAGGAAGCCTTGGATCTCGCGTACGGTCATGCCTCGGGCATACATGGCGACGATCTTGTCGTCGAAGCCCGTGAAGCGCCGTTCGTGCTTGGGAATCAGGATGGGTTCGAAGCTGCCGTCGCGGTCACGCGGCACCTCGATACGGATCGGACCGTCTTCGGTCAGAACCGTCTTGGCCCCTTTGCCGTTGCGCTGATTCGTGGCGTTGGCCGGCTTGGCAGCACCGGGAGGGTAGCCGAGATGATGGTTCATCTCGCCGCCCAGTGCCCGTTCGATCAGCGCCTTCTTGAGCGCCAGCGTCGCGGCATTGATGGCTTCAGCCGTCATCGGACCGTTGCCGAACTGCTCAAGCAGCTCGGCCGGAATCGCCGGCAGAGCCGCCGGCTGGGCTTTCGGTTTGCGAGGCATAAATTCTCCTTGGGAGCATGTTATGCCTTAAACACAAAATTCCTGACAGGCCCTGGGGTTGGGGCACCGGCGATGCCGGCCAGGCGATGAACCATCTGAAACGGTTCGGCTCGGTTACCGTTCTGAACGGACATATCCATCAGATCGTTACCAAGGTGGAGGGGAATATCACTTTCCATACCGCGCGTTCGACCGCCTATCCGATTCCGACCGCCGGCAATGGCCCTGGCCCCATGCCGCAGACAGTGGCGAGCGATCAGCTTCCCAGGATGCTCGGCGTGACCAGCGTCAGGATCTCGCGCCACCCGCTCGCAGCGACGGTTTCCGACTCGACCCTCGCCTGACATCGAACATCGCTCACTCTGACCAGAGACGTTTATTGTTGCCTGAATGCTGGCTGCGGCAGCGGCCGGCACTCACGACCGCCGGCCCGACCATTTCGAATGCTTGTCGTCGATCGTGAACGGATGCTGATGCGTATCCAGCCCGGTCTGCTCGCCTTCGGCGAAATGCGCATTGTCCTCCGCCGCGCGTGTTTATGCGGGATGATGTCGGGATCGACGCGAGGCCATACCCACCAGGCAATCGCGACTCCAAGCACCGTCATCAACCCGAGGACGCCGAACAGCGGTCAGACACACCGCGTGCGCATGTAGATGCATCGTAGGATTGACCCCGAGGACGGTTACTCAGTCCGCAAGAGCTTTACCGGAGACGTCCTTGATTTTTTCCTTCCATTGCTTGCGGATCTCGGACACGACCGGATCAGGAAGCGAGATGTAGTCGAGCTCCGTGGCGGCCTGGTTGCCGTTGCGAAATGCCCAGTCGAAGAACTTCAACGTTTCCTTGCCCTGATCTGGTTTGTCCTGCTTCGCGTACAGCAGCACGAACGTCGCGCCGACGACCGGCCATGCTTCCTTGCGCGGCTGGTTCGTCAGGATCTGGTAGAACGACTTCGACCAGTTCGCGCCGGCAGCAGCGGCCTTGAACGTTTCCGTCTTCGGTTCGACCACCGTGCCGGTCGAGTTCTTCAAGGCCGTGTAGACCATGTTGTTCTTCTTCGCGTACGCCCACTCGACGTAGCCGATTGCGCCCGGCAGACGCTGCACGAAGGCTGCGACGCCGTCGTTGCCCTTGCCGCCCGTGCCCGTCGGCCAGTTGACCGTCGTACCTTCGCCGATCTTCGACTTCCACTCGTCGTTGACCTTCGACAGGTAGTTCGTCCAGATGAAACTCGTGCCCGAGCCGTCAGCACGGCGAACCACGGCGATGTCCGCGTCCGGCAACTTGACCTTCGGGTTCAGCGCGGCGATCGCCGGGTCGTTCCACTTCTTGATCTTGCCGAGGTAGATGTCGCCGAGCACCGGGCCCGACAGCGTCAGCTCACCGGCCTTCACGCCCGGCACGTTGATGACCGGCACCACGCCACCAACCACGGTCGGGAACTGGAACAGGCCTTCCTTTGCGAGCTCGTCATCCTTCAGCGGCGCGTCCGATCCGGCAAAATCGATCGTCTTGGCGTTGATCTGCTTCAAGCCACCCGACGAGCCGATACCTTGGTAGTTGACCTTGCCGCCACCCGCCTTCTTATAGGCATCGGCCCATTTCGTGTAAATCGGCGCGGCAAAAGTGCTGCCAGCGCCGGTGATATCGGCGGCTTGAGCCGTGATGCCAACAGCAGCCAGGACGCAGGGAGCCAAGATCCGGATGTTCATAAAACGCCTCCTGACTACGGTTAGCATGTTGGTTCACGCGTTATCTTCGGCATCCGTGCACTTCATGACTCGTGACGACGTAGTTGTATCGTCTGCCGCTGCTCGCCGAGCAGTAGCTAACAGACAAAGATCCGAGCGCTGCCCAAGTGCTCGTTCCGATCTAGAAGTCTGATTTGTCGAGCTGGATGTGCTGGCCATCGCTCGGCAATGTATGTCGATTCACCGCGACCGTGATCTTGTCGCGATTGCTTTCGAATGCGTTGAGCAAATGCTCAGACGCGGTCGCGCTTGCATCAAGCTTCTCTCGAACAACTTCCGCCGGAAGCCTGATTGCAACGTACCCCCAGCCGGGGCCATAGGCAGAGAACGACAGGCTCAGATCGTCGCCGACGATCGGGGAAGTCAGACAAATGAGAGAGTCCGTCATGGCACGCAGTAACTGATCTCGTATCGATGGGTGTTAGGAGTATTGCATCTAAGTGTGAAAACTCAAGCGGAACGTCCGCGCTCGATACGCCAATTCAGTTTCCATCACTTGCGACGATGGCGGCCAATGCTCGATCGCCATCGCGTTGGGCAGTGTCTACGGCGGAAAAGGTGTGCTCGCTAAATGCGATCAATTTGAACCCGATTCCCAATGAACGCGGAACCGTGATTCCCCAGTGCCAACCCCCATCCTGTTCGAACACATGGAGAACAGGATGCGTCTGGCTCAGTGCTGGTGAAGAGGTCGTCATGGCGCGATCTCCGGTCATGGAGCGACTAAATACCAACTACTCCGAGTGAGCGAATTCAGTTTATGAGCATTTATGTTGCAGCGCAATATCAGGGAAGTTGCGAATATGGCAATACGTGAATCGCCACAATTTTGAAATATTAATGTGAAGCTCGAGAATGAATGGCACATTAGTATGACGATTGCCATTCTTCGGAGGTTTCATGGGGGGCAGTGCGCTTGTGTGGGCGGGAGTACCGCATAACAGCGACGGCGTGGTCTTTCAAATGCGTGTGGGACGCGGGCTTCAGCGTTTTCATGTTCCACGTACGGTGCTTGAGAAGTCGTTCGATCTTGGGCAGTTAGCTTCCGACACGCAGCAGCTCGAGTGTTTTTATGAACACTTGGAGTCGATCTTGGACACCGCACGGAAGACGCGCGCGAACGCCAAGGCGGATACCGTACCCCTTGGCATTTCCGATTTCGCTCGAACGGTCAAAACAGGGATCAGACAGAATGCTCGGGCGGCGACGCGACGAGTGCCATAGAGAATGCAACGTGTCTTGCAGGCGGGAGTGGTCGACCCAGAAAACGTTGAGCGACGGAGTTTGCGTACCTCTCTGATCAGGGATGTTGGCTACGGTCAGCGTTATGCACGTGTCGAAGCGCTGGAGCGGGTTCGGTGATTTCGAGCGAAAGGCGCCGTATTTCTCGGGCGCGCTGATCATGCTCGTGGGCCTGTTCGTCGGTTATCAGGGTGTCGTTGCGCCGAGCTGAACGCGACGCGGCGGGTGGACGTCGATCGTGTCGACCGCACCAAGCCGATTGCCGCATACCGGACACGCCGGAGCAGTGTGCGCGGCCGTAATATATCGATCTCTATAACGCGATGGGGATGGATATGATGCGCAAGCTACTTGCCTGCGGTGCGATATTGGCGACCGTGCTGGTCGCGAGACCCGGTATCGCAGCCGAGGGCACGGTCGACGTGCTTTATGCCGGTTCACTGGTCAACCTGATGGAGCGCAGCGTCGGCCCCGCGTTCGAACAGGAGACCGGGCTGAAATTCCATGGGTATGCGGCCGGCTCGAACAAGATCGCCAACGAGATCAAGGGCAAGCTGCGGCGCGGCGACGTATTCATCAGCGCAAGCCCGAAGGTCAACGACGGCCTGATGGGCGCGGCGAACGGCGACCATGTCACGTGGTACGTGAACTTCGCGGAGTCGCCGCTGATGATCGGCTATAACCCGCGAAGCCGCTTTGCAGCGGAATTCAAGTCGAAGCGGTGGGATCAAGTGTTGCAGGAGCCGGGCATTCGCATTGGCCGGACGGACCCGAAGCTTGATCCCAAGGGCGCATTTACCGTGGACATGATGAAGAAGGCTGCGGAGTTCTACCATCAGCCGGATCTCGTCGAGAAGACGCTCGGTACGCCGGAGAACCCTGAGCAGGTGCTGCCGGAGGAGACGCTGGTAGGGCGGCTGCAGTCGGGCCAGCTCGATGCGGGTTTCTTTTACTCGACCGAAACGTCCGACCTGAAGATTCCCGCCGTGGCACCGGCGCCGGAACTGCAGGCGAAGGCGCGTTACACGCTGACCATCCTCGGCGATGCGCCCAATCCGGCCGGCGCAGCTCGATTCGTCAATTTCCTGTTGAGCGCGAAGGGGCGTGCGCTGCTCAAGGAGCACGGCGTCGACGTCGTCAAGCCGTCGGTCGCCGGCAACGCGCAGGCGCTGCCTCCGTCGCTGCAAGCCGTGATCGACTCGGCGCAGTGAAGCGGTCGACGGCGCGGCCGCTCCTCGCACTGGCGATCCTGCTCGCGGTCTATCTGTGTGCGCCTTTCGTCGCGAGCATTCCGCAGATTGGGCAAGCCGACTGGGCCGGCGTCGATTGGCGCACGACCTGGTCGGCTGTCGCCGTGTCGGCCGGCAGCGCCAGCGTCGCCGCGTTGCTGATCCTGATCGGAGGCGTACCGCTCGGGTACTGGCTGGCGAGATCGTCGTCACGCGCGATGACGCTGCTCGGCTTCGTCATGCAGTTGCCGCTTGCGCTGCCGCCTCTGACGAGCGGGGTGCTGTTGCTGTTTCTGGTCGGGCCGTACAGTTGGGTCGGTCGCGTGACAGGTGGTGCACTCACCGACTCGTTCGCCGGCATCGTGCTCGCCGAAACTTTCGTGGCGGCACCTTTTCTGATCGTCGCGGCACGCTCGGCATTCGCGTCGCTCGATCCGGTGCTCGAAGACGTCGCCGCCACGCTTGGGCATCACGCGGGCAGTCGTTTTTTTCGGGTCGCCTTGCCGGGCGCTTGGCCGGCGATTCGCGCCGGCCTTGCACTGGCGTGGCTGCGTGCGTTCGGCGAATTCGGTGCGACCGTGATGGTCGCCTACCACCCGTACTCGTTGCCCGTCTATACCTACGTCGTGTTTGGAGGGCAGGGACTACCGGCGATGATGCCGCTGTTGCTACCTACGTTGGCAATCGCCGTCGTGTGCGCCGTACTGTCGGTCTATACGCGTGGTGCGCGGCCCGATGCGGCGCTTTCGCAACTCGAAAACGGGGAAGATCCGCCCCTTGCGCCATTGCGCCCTGTGACGAGCGCCGCCACGCTGAATCCGCGGCTCACCGTCCGGTTGGTGAAGCGTCTTGGTACTTTCAGTCTCGACGTCCGGTGGGCACCATCCACACGTCGGCTCGCGATCATCGGGCCGTCAGGATCGGGCAAGTCGCTCGCGCTCCGATTGATTGCCGGACTCGAGCAGAACGAAGGCGGCACGGTCATGCTCGACCGATTGGATGTTGGCGCGCTGCCTCCCGAGCGGCGTCAGATCGGATATACCCCACAGGACTACGGGCTATTTCCTCACATGACGGTCGCTCGACAACTCGCGTTTCCAGTCGACGCCGATACGGACAGTGCCCGCTACTGGGTCGACCATCTCGGCCTCGCAGGGTTGCTGAATCGCTTGCCGCACCAGTTGTCGTTCGGCCAGCGCCAACGTGTCGCGGTCGCCCGGGCGCTGACCCGCCACAGCCATCTGATGCTGTTCGACGAACCGTTTTCGGCACTCGATGCGCCGCGCCGTCGTCGCTTGCAGCGATCGCTCAGGGAGCTTCAGCGCGAGATATCGGCGGTGACGATCGTCGTCACGCACGACCCGGACGAAGCCGCGTTGCTCGCGGACGAGGTACTCGTTATCGATCAGGGCGGGGCGCTTCAGACCGGTATGATCGAGCGGGTATTCGCACAACCGGCAAGTTTGCGCGTCGCGGAATTGCTCGGCCTGAGAAACGTCGGCACCGGCGTGATTCATGCCCCTGGGTTGATCCGGGTGAATGAGCATTTGCTCATCGAAACCGCCGATCGATCGATCGGTGTGGGGCAGCGCGTCATGTGGCGCGTATCTACCCGTGCAATTCGCTTGATCGGCGGACCAGGATCGTTCGAAGCGGTCGTCGACTCGATCGAACTACGCAATGGCGACCGCTTCGCACGTGTCGAGATCGCCGGCGTGCACTTCGACCTTTCAACAGAAAATACCAGCCTGGTCGAGCGCCATACTTGCCATTTTGCGATTGATCGTGACGGTGTCTCGGTTTGGACGGCCGGGTCCGACGAGACATGAACGCGCCGCGCGTCGTACATTCGCACGCGTTTTTCCCCGGTATCCATCATCGGCTCCGACATTAGCCTCCTGTGGCACACGGCGTTGTGCCGTTCGCGTTTACCGGTACCGGATTCAAGGCAGGTCACCGACGACGCGATCTTCGCGTCTCTGCATTGGCCGCCCCTCAAAACGCACGTAAGTCAACGCCAGCCCGAGCCTTATTCGTCTCCCGGAGCGGGATCGATGTCCTCGCGCATCGCGGGGATGCGGCAGGTCCGGCTCGAAAAAAAAATTCCGACTGCTGTAACCGTTTGCGCCGATCGCACGAATTACCTTGCGTACCCGCGACGGGTACCTTCCAGATCACTCATCGGAGAACACCATGTCGGCAAAACTCTCGCTCAATACCGCGCTGCTCGTCGGCGCCGTCGCCAGCCTCGTCGCCTCGGTCGCACATGCCGCGCCGCTCACGAAGGCCGAGGCTGACGCTGCCGTCGCCGCGCACAAGGAGAAATGTTTCGGCGTCGCGCTGAAGGGACAGAACGACTGCGCAGCGGGCCCCGGCACCACTTGCCAGGGCACCTCGACCGTCGACTTCCAAGGCAACTCTTGGAAGTTCGTTCAGGGCGGTACGTGCACGAGCATCCAGGTGCCGGGTGGCGGTCACGGCTCGCTGACGGCGATGAAGTCGTAAAGCACATCGACAAGAGGAAATCCGGAGGCGATCATGAGCGATTCTGTCAGTATTCCGAAATACATGAGCCGTGACCGCCCCCATTGCTTGTCGTCGCTTGTCGGCACGAGCTTCAAACCCTGTCACCTCGCGGACATTCTCGACGACGGTTTGCAGGACGGCTTCTTCGAGGTGCACGCGGAAAATTACATGGGCGAGGGCGGGCCACCGCATCGGGCGCTGGGCGCGCTGCGCAAAACCTATCCGGTTTCTGTGCACGGCGTGTGCCTGTCGATCGGCGGACCGTCGCCGCTCGATCCGCATCACCTCGCACGCTTTCGCGACGTCGTCGCGCGCTACGAACCCGTGCTCGTATCCGAGCATCTTGCGTGGTCGTCGCACGGCGGCGCCTTTTACAACGACCTGCTGCCGCTGCCTTACACGCAGTCGACCCTCGACCGGGTCTGCGCGCATGTCGACCAGGTCCAGGATGCGATCGCCCGCCCGCTGCTGCTCGAGAACCCATCGACCTACATCGGATTCGCGTCGTCGACGATGAGTGAAACCGAATTCATCGCAGAGATCGCCCGGCGTACCGGCTGCGGCCTGTTGCTGGACATCAACAA
>NZ_SCNZ01000063.1:0-41214 GCF_005502655.1 Burkholderia sp. 4NA327C6
GCGCAGGCGTTGCTCGAGCCGGCAGCGCTCGAGCGGCACCGCGCGCTCGTCGAGCGCCACGAGGACGAACTCGAGGTGCTGCTGCAGCCGTGCGGCGGCGCGCACGACGGGGTGCGGCCGCTGCTCGGGCGGTTGCGGGATGCCGGCGTGACCGTCGCGCTCGACACGGCCACGCTCGCTCACGACGCGTCGCTGCTCGAGTTCGCGAGCTGGGTCACGCAGTGCGCGACGCCCGGCGACACGGTGGCGCCGGCCGATGACGCAACTGTGCCGAGCGGCGGGCTGTTCTGCGGCCTGGTGGTGCGATGGCGCGATCTGCGCAACGGATGGCGGCGGCCCGAACGCGACGAAGCGCCCGCGCGCACGCCGCAAACCGTCGCGGCGGATGCGGCCGAGCATATCGCGGCCGGCGATCCGGGCGGACAGGTACTCGGCGCGCTGCTCGACGCCGACGACGCAACCACCGGCGCGGCGCTCGACACGCTGTCGGACGCGGTGCGCGCACGGCGGATCAGTGCGGCAACGCGGGCCGGCTGGCCGCTCGAGCGGCGCCTGTGAGCGCCGTCGTCGCGGCCGCCGACGCGCGCGCCCTGCCCGCCCGCGCAATCCTGGTCGGCATGATGGGCGCGGGCAAATCGACGCTCGGCCGCGCGCTCGCAGCATCGCTCGGCTGGACGTTTGTCGACAGCGACGACGAGATCGAGCGGCGCACCGGACGTTCGGTCGCCGCACTGTTCGATCAGGTCGGCGAAGGCGGCTTTCGTCTGCTCGAAACGCAGATCGTCGACGAACTGACGCAGCGCCCGAACGCCGTCGTGGCGACCGGCGGGGGCGCGGTGCTGAATCCACGCAACCGCGCGCGCCTGAGCGAGCGCGGTTGCGTGATCTACCTGCATGCGGACCCGGACGCGCTGTGGCGCCGCACGCGCGACGACCCGCGCCGGCCGCTGCTGCAGGTGGCCGACCCGCGGCAAACGCTCGCCGCGTTGTACTGCTTGCGCGACCCGCTGTATCGCGAATGCGCGCATGCGCTCGTCGATACGACTTCGCAGGATGTCGCCCGCGCGACGGCCGATGTACTGACGGTGCTGCTGGCGCGGATCGACGCACCGGATTGACGGCGCGCACCGCGAATGTTCGCTTCCCTGTCCTGGGTTCGGCAGCGAGAAGCACGAAGGCGGCCCGGACGGCGGGTATCAGACGCGTTTTCGAATCGGCGAGTTTGGATTCTTCATGGTGCTATTTTGATAAGAAAAGTTATCCGGATAGACGTGACAGATTATCCAGCTGCGTGTTTTGTGACAGATGAATCGGCTCGTCAGACCGCAGGAAAATCGTTCCTTTCGGTGAGATCGCGCCACGATTGAGCGCATTGAGGGCGACGTCGATCGCCGGTTAGGCGAGCAGCAGGCCCAGCGGCGGCGCATCGCAGTTCAACCGCGAATATCGCGGGCATTTGAGCCGGCCTCCCTGTGAAGAGGCTGAACGCGTGTAGTCGGGCAACACAGTGCCGATGCCCGGCGTCGGGCCGTCCACTCCACGCGCCCACTAGCCTGACTCGCAACCCGCCACCCCTCCCCGCATTTGTTCCCCCGACGCAAGACTGTTGCTCCACGGTGGGTATTCGAGATCGCAGCCGGCGCGCCTACAGTTCGCCCATCGGATTCACGGATCCGGTCGGCACCGAAGCCGAGAACCCTTCACCCATCGAGGCAAATCATGAGCGCATCCAAAGTCATCATCGTCACCGGCGCATCGCAAGGCATCGGCGCGGCAACGGTCGACGCATTCCGGGCCCGCGGCCATCGCGTCGTCGCAACGTCACGTTCGATCGGGCCGTCGAACGATCCCGACCTCGTCACCGTCGCGGGCGACATCGGCGACGCGGCCGTCGCACGGCGCGTGGTCGACGCCGCCGTCGAACGCTTCGGCCGCGTCGATACGCTCGTCAACAACGCGGGCATCTTCATCGCGAAGCCGTTCACGCAGTACACCGCGGACGACTATGCGCAGATCACGAGCGTCAACCTGAGCGGCTTCTTCCACGTCACGCAGCATGCGATCGGCGCGATGCAGAAGCACGGCGGCGGCCACGTGGTCAGCATCACGACGAGCCTGGTCGATCACGCGAACAGCAACGTGCCGTCGGTGCTCGCGTCGCTGACGAAAGGCGGATTGAATGCGGCGACGAAGTCGCTCGCGATCGAGTATGCGAAGGCCGGCATTCGCGTGAATGCGGTGTCGCCCGGGATCATCAAGTCGCCGATGCACGCGCCCGAAACGCACGCGACGCTCGCGTCGCTGCATCCGGTCGGCCGCATGGGCGACATGAGCGACATCGTCGACGCGATCCTGTACCTGGATTCGGCGCCGTTCGTCACGGGCGAGATCCTGCATGTCGACGGCGGCCAGAGCGCCGGGCATTGACGCGCGGTGTCGAAACCGCGAGCCGGCGCGCCTAACGCGATGCGCCGGCTCGTCTGGCGCGTGTCCCGGCCGGCTGCGTGGCCGGCGCGCGCGCCAGATGCTCGACGAGAAAGTCGACGAACACGCGCACGCGCGACGACAAAAAGCGCGCATGCGGATACAGCAGCATGAACGGCCGCGACCGGCCGCCGAGGCCGGGCAGCACTTCCACGAGCGTGCCGGCCCGCAGATCCTGCTCGACGATGAAGCGATAGGTCTGGAACAGCCCCGCACCGCTGCGCGCGAGCGTCACACCGGCAAGATAGTCGCCCGACGTGCCGTAGCTTCCCGTCGTTGCGACGTCGATCCCGTCCGATCCATCGTTGAACAGCCACGGAATCGTTCGCCCGCTGCTCGGCAGCTCGAACTGGATGCATTCATGTGCATGCAGGTCGTCGACGGCGGTCGGCGTGCCCGCGCGCTTCAGGTAGCCGGGCGTCGCGACGATCACGAGCTCGGCATCCTCCAGCTTGCGTGCGATCAGGTTCGAATCGGCCGGCGCGCTGCCGCGGATCGCGAGATCGTAGCCTTCCTCGGCGAAATCGATGTTGCGGTTGCTCAGGTGGGTGTCGACGCGCACGTCCGGATACCGCTCGCGAAACGCCGGCAGCAGCGGCAGCACGCGATAGTGCCCGTACGGTGTCGGCATGCTGATCCGCAGCACGCCGGCGGGCGTCGCCTGCTGGCCGGTCGCCTCGCGCTCCGCGTCGACGAGTTGCGACAGCGCGTCGCGACACTGCTCGAAATAGCGGCGGCCGGAATCGGTCAGGCGGATCTGGCGGGTCGTGCGCACGAACAGCCGCACGCCGAGACGCGCCTCGAGCCGCGCGACCGAACGGCTGACCGCGGCCGGCGTGACGCTCGCCGCGTTGGCCGCCAGCGTGAAGCTGCCGAGTTCGGCCGCGAGGCAGAACAGCTCGATGCTGCCCAGCAGCAGATCGTCGAATTGTCGTTGCATGAGGCGATTCCTGCCGTCTGCGGCGCGTGGCGCGCGATGACGCCGAGTGTGCATGAATCTCGCGGCGGAAACCAGCGGGCGTATCGGGCGCGATTCGTTACACCGCGTCGTGAGTCAATTGCGCTGCCGACATTTACCGGCTTCGGCCGCATGACTACAGTGACTCACAGGCAGCACCGATCGCCCGAACCCTTTTCCCGCAAGGAGCACGACATGACCGTCGAACAGAAACTGGCCGACCTCGGCCTCGCGTTACCCGAGCCGCCGAACCCGCTCGGCAGCTATACGGCCGCTAGCGAAGCCGGCAACCTGCTGTTCGTCTCCGGACAACTGCCGCTGGTCGACGGCAAGGTTGCCTGTACCGGCCGCGTCGGCGAGCAGTTGAGCGTCGACGAAGGCAAGCATGCCGCCCGGCTCGCGGCGCTGAACGTGCTCGCGCAGATCCGCCGGCACCTGCGCGGGTTCGAGCGCCTGCGCAAGATCGTGCGCGTCGAGGGGCACGTGAGTTCGGCCGACGGCTTTTTCGGGCAGCCGGCCGTGATCGACGGCGCGTCGGACCTGTTCGCCGCCGTGCTGGGCGAAAAGTCGGGCCACGCGCGCTCGGCGTTCTCCCAACGCCAGTTGCCGGCCGACGCGGCCGTGATCCTCGTCGTGATCGCCGAGATCGACCCGGCCTGACCGATCGGCCGCCCTGCGGGGCGGCCAGCCGTTTCCGGGGCGTTTTCACCTGCCCTGCCCGGATTCGTTGACTCGCGAATATCAGGGATCGATCGCCGGAAAGCCTTCTCCCGCAAAGCTGTACACGTTCCAGATACATTGAAATACAAAATATCGCATGCGATTTAATCGAATGCGCTTGACGGAGAAGGTCGTCTCGACGAAACTCCATCGCATGCGATCGAATCGCATCTGAAACAAACCACCCAACCGACGGAGCAAATGATGAGCAAGATCGACAAATTGCTGTACACGGGCAAGACGCATACGACTTCGGGCGGCCGCGACGGCGCGGCACGCAGTTCCGACGGCCGCCTCGACATCCAGTTGTCGTCGCCGGGCAGCGCCGGTACCGGCACCAACCCGGAACAACTGTTCGCGGCCGGCTGGTCGGCCTGCTTCATCGGTGCGATGCAGCTTGCGGCGCGTGCCGCGAAGGTAACGCTGCCGGCCGATCTCGCGGTCGACGCCGAAGTGGATCTCGGCACCGCCGGCGATGCGTACTTCCTGCAGGCCCGGCTGAACGTGAGCGTGCCGGGGCTCGATCGCGACGTCGCGCAGCGCATCGTCGATGCGGCACATCAGACCTGCCCGTATTCGAAGGCGACGCGCGGCAACATCGACGTCGACATCCGTATCGCTTGAACGATGCATCAGGCGGCCTGGCGCCGCCTTGCCGAATGCCCGCTTTCCTTTCTTTCTTATTGAGGTGAATGATGAATACCCGACTGATCGCCGCCCTTCTCGTGGCCGTTTCCGCATCCGCTGCCGCCCCGGCGTTCGCCGACGCAGGCGCCGTATCCCGCGCGCAGGTGCGTGCCGAACTCGTGCAGCTCGAACAGGCCGGCTATCGGCCGGGCCGCGCGAACGATCCGCACTATCCGGACGATCTGCAGGCCGCACTGACGCGCATTCACGCGAACGACACCGCAGTGGCCGAGGCCGCGACGTCCGGTTACGGCAGCGATGCCGCCGCCGCGACGCAGTCGGGCAGCCGGCCTGCGACGCGAATCGCCGAGCGCTCGATCTACTTCGGTCATTGAACGAAACCGCGAACGGCGCCGGTGGCCGGCGCATGGTGCGCAACTGCTGAATCCCCCTTTTCTTGTCGAGGTGAATGATGAAGACCCAACTGATCGCTGCCGTTCTCGTTGCCGTGTCGGCTGCCGTTGCCGCGCCGGCGTTTGCCGGTGACAGCACCGTGACGCGCTCGCAGGTGCGTGCGGAACTGGCCGCGCTGCAGAAGGCCGGCTACCTGCCGAACCGGCCCAACGACCCGAACTATCCGGACAACCTTCAGGCTGCGCTGCGCCGGGCCCACGACACCGATGCAATCGCGGCCGAGTCGCAGGCATCCGGTTACGGCAGCGACGCCGGCAGTGCAACGCAGTCGGGCAGCCGCAGCGTGGTTCGCATGGCCGAGCGCTCGATCTACTTCGGCCATTGAGCATCGCGCGTCGGAATCGTCGCGCCGATCCGGGCAGTTCGGTACGGGGTGTGAGAAACGGGAGCGCGCGAGCACGGCGCGCGCCTCGCCGGTCGTCGGCGAAAAACTGCGTTGCAGGTCGGCGCGCCCTACGTGCTCGTGTCGGCCCGGGAATCGACGGTGCGCCGTGCCGATGCGGCTGTCGACGCTCGCGGCCCGTGATCGTCGAAGCAGAACATCAGCCGTGGCAGGCCGGACAGCAACCCGTGCCCGAGCGCGCTCACGACGACGCACTTCCCTCTGTCGATGGCCGCATGCCGCTCGAATCGAGCGATGGCATGGCATCGAAGCCGCGCAAGATAGCGGCTTCCACAACTGCATCGCGCAACGGCCGCGCAACGGGCCGCTGATGGCCGGCCGCATCGATCCGGCGGTCGAAGCGATACACGATGGCGGGCGGGAAGTTCATCCACGCGACACCCACCCGGACGGCGCGAATGCGCATGGCCTCCAGGTCGCGCGCCGGGATCGGGCAGCGCGGCACATACGTGAACTGGTAGAACGCACCATCGGCAGCAAGGTGGCGCGCAAACGCGCAGCGAACGATCGCGACGGCTCGTTCAACCGGCATCGCGACGAGCGGCAACCCGCTCACGATCGCATCCGCGCGCGCCCCGCCGAAGAAGTCGCCCGTCATGCCGAGTTGCGCCGCATCCATCTGCATGACCCGCAGCGCGGGAAACTGATGCCGCAGCGTGTTCGCGAAAGCGGGATCGGCTTCCACCAGCACCAGCCGGTCGCTCGTGACGCCGCGTGCGAGCAGTGCCCGCGTGAACACGCCGGTGCCCGCACCGAGCTCGATCACGGTGGCGCCGTCGCGCGGGATATCGGCGGTGATCAGCGCGGCGAGCGCCGGGCCGGACGGCGCGAGCGCGCCGACGCGGCGCGGATGGCGCAACCAGGTACGCAGGAACAGCATCCAGTCGGGGATTCGCATCGACGGGCTCCAGTCGGGATCGATCGGTCAACGGCATGTCGGGCTAGGCGGCCGCGCGTGCGGCCAGGTAGCCCGCCGTGATGAACAGCGTGTTCCAGAGCGCGATGCCGGCCGCAGCACCCGACGCGAATCGCGCGAAACTCGTTTCCAGCAAGCCGGCGAGCGCCGGTGCGACGAGCCGGACGAACGGCACCAGTTGCGACCAGAGCGCAAGCCGCGTGGGCCGCGCGCGGATGCCGTCGATCAGCGCGTCGATTCTTGCGGGCTGCAGCCGGCCCAGCGGCGCGATGCGGTGCAGCAGGGTCAGCACGCTGTCTTCCGGCCACAGGTTGCCGAGCGCGTAATGCAGCAGGCAGCCGGCGAAACTTCCGAGCGCCGTGACGACGATCGCTTCCGGCAATGTCCATGCGCCTTGCGCGCTGGCGACGCCGATCATCGTGAGGAGCGCGTGGGACGGCAGCACGGGGATCAGCCGCTCGATCAGCGACAGGCCGACGAGGCAGGCAGTGCTGTTGGCGCCGGCCACGCTGAGCGCGAGGCCGAACGGGACGAGCGTGGCGAGCTGGTTCATCGCACCGCTCCCGCGCGGCCGGCGCTCGACGCGCACGACGCGCACAACGCACGTGGCCTTCCGTGCCAGAATGGCCCGCACCGGCGCGGCGCGAAGGTGGGGCGTCGTGCCGCATTGCATTGCAGCAACGGAATTGAAGGACGTGACACGGTCATCGCGAGCCTCTCGAGGAAACGCCAGATGCATTGCACCGGCAATGCGGCGAATGGCACGCATCGTGGCCCCCGGGCTTTAAGAAGTTTTTAATCGCGGTCGGTCAGGCTGGCGACCTCGACAATCGAGGAGCGAAACCGATGCATATCCTGCTGGTAGAAGACGATGTCATGCTGGCCGACGCCGTGTGCGCGGGCCTCAGGCAGAACGGCTGGCGCGCGGACTGGTCGGCGGACGTTCCCGCCGCGCGGCTCGCGCTCGTCGGCCACGACTACGACGCGGTGCTGCTCGACCTGCAACTGCCGGGTGCGTCCGGCTTCACGCTGCTCGCTGCGATGCGCGCGAACTACGACCCGACACCGGTATTGATCGTGACCGCGCGCGATCAGCTGAGCGACCGGATCCGCGGCCTCGACGCAGGCGCCGACGACTATCTCGTGAAGCCGTTCCAGCTCGACGAACTCTACGCGCGGCTGCGCGCGCTGACGCGGCGCAGCCAGGGCCGCGTGTCGGAACGCCTGGTCTACCGCGACGTGCACGTCGATCCGGCGCGCAAGGAAGTCACGCGCGCCGGCGAACCCGTTGTGCTCAGCATCCACGAGTACCGCACGCTGCTGGCGCTGATGGAGCGGCAAGGCCGCGTCGTCACGCGCACGCAGCTCGAAGCGCGCGTGTACGGCAACGACAGCGAAATCGAAAGCAACACGATCGCGGTGTACATCCATCAACTGCGGCGCAAGCTCGGCGACGAGCTGATCGTGACGGTGCACGGCTTCGGTTATCGCGTCGGGGAGAGCCCGGCATGAAGTCGTTACGCGTGCGCCTGCTCGCGACCGTGATGGCGGCGGTCGTCGTGTTCTGGGCGAGCTGGGGCGCGTTTCTCGGCATCGGCCTGTGGCGTGAGCAGCGCGGCTGGCGCGACGGCATGCTCGAGAGCGCCGCGCAACTGCTGCTCCTCGCATTGCCGGATACGATCGATCGCCTGCCCGCGGCGAACGCCCAGGCGGTCGTACCGAAAACGGCGTATGGCAAATACGACGTCGCGTTCCAGGTCTGGGTCGATGGCCGGAACGTGATGCACAGCGTGGACGCACCGGGACCGGCCCTCAAGGCCGACCTGCGGGACGGATACGGGGTGAGCACCGGGCGCGGCGTCGCGCACGACGAGACCTGGCGCGTGTACTCGCTGTCGGATCCGGCAGGCCGGATTCACGTCCAGACGGGCGGCCCGGCCACGACCTGGCAGGAGAAGGCGAACAATGCGCTGCAACTCGGCCTGTTCAACACGGCGGTGATGCTCGGGATGCTGGGCGTCGTGATCTGGTGGGTGATCCGCTGGTCGTTCGGGCCGGTGCGCGACGTCCAGCAGACGATCCAGCGCAAGGCGGCGTTCGATTTCTCGCCGTTGCCGCTGGTGACGCTGCCGCGTGAGTTGCGGCCGCTCGTCGAATCGTTCAATCGCCTGCTCGCGCGGCTGAGTCAGGCTGTCGACACCGAGCGCCGCTTCATCGGCGATGCGGCGCACGAGTTGCGCACGCCGCTCGCTGCGTTGTCGGCCCAGGCGGAAGTGGCGTTGCAGGCGGACAGCCTGGCGGACAAGAACGAAGCACTGCGCCGGCTGGCAACGGGCGTCGAGCGCAGCGCGCGGCTATCCGGGCAATTGCTCGAACTGGCGCGGCTGGATGCAGGGTCACGGGCCGACCAGCACGGGCCGGTCGACCTGTCGCGGCTCGTTGCACTGATCGCGAGCGACTTCGACGCGGCCGCGCATGCGCGCCGGCAGACGATGCGGATCGCGGTCGAACCGGTGCGCGTCTGGGGCGACCTGGACGAGATCGCCATTGCGGTGCGCAACCTGATCGACAACGCGCTGCGATACGGCCGTGACGGCGGGCGGGTCGAGATCACGTGCGACGTCCCTGCCGATGCAGACGGTGCACGGGTCCGGCTGCGGATCGCGGACGACGGGCCCGGTGTGCCGGCCGACGAGCGCGAGCGGATCTTCGAACGCTTTTACCGGGTACCGGGGACGGTGCAGCCGGGCAGCGGCATTGGCCTGTCGCTCGTCGCCCGGATCGCCGAGTCGCACGGCGGGCCGGTCGAGGTGACGGCCGGGATCGAGGGGAACGGGCTGACGGTGATCCTGTCGTTCCCGATATGGGTGGATCCGCAGCGCTGGCAGCGTTAGCTGGCGTGCCGCGCCCTGTCCGTCCGATCCCGGTCTATGCTGTGCGACCGACACCTTCAATCGAGGAGCAGCTCATGTCCGATGCAACGACCGGAAACGCGCCAGGCAGTGCACACCCGCTCGACCGTGTGGTGTGGAACGCGCTGACGGGCAGGCAACGCCGCTTGGCGCTCGGTCATGGCCGTGCATGGCGGTTTCCGGTAGCCATCGCGCCGTTTGCCGCGATGGAGGATGCGAGCGCGGCGTCGTTCGACGCATTGCGTCCGTTGATCGCGGCTCACGGGCCGGCGGCGCTGGTCACGCCGGACGAGATCGAGCTGCCGGCGGGATTGTCGGCGATCCGGCGCGCGAACCTGTTGCAGATGGTCTGGCAAGGGACGCTCGGTCCGGCACCCGAATCCGGCCATGTCACGCTCGCGGAAGCCGACGTGCCCGAGATGCTCGCGCTGACCACGGCCGCGCAGCCCGGCCCGTTCGGGCCGCGCACGTTCGAGCTCGGCCATTACATCGGCATCCGCAGCGAAGGCAGGCTGGCCGCGATGGCCGGCGAGCGGATGCAGGTCGACGGGTATACGGAGATCAGCGCGGTGTGCGTCGATGCCGAGTTCCGGCGGCAGGGGCTGGCGACGCGCCTGATGCGGTCGCTGATTGCGGAGATCGATGCGCGCTCGGATACGCCTTTCCTGCACGTCCTCGCGTCGAACCAGGTGGCGATCGAGCGCTATCTCGCACTCGGTTTTGTCGTCCGTCGCGAGATGCACCTGCTGGTGCTCGGCGACGGAAACGCATGACGACGCGGCCGGCACGGTGGACGTGCCGGCCGCGGCGGGTATGCGTGTTTATTCGTCGGTCGAGCGGATCAGGTTGCCGCGCAGCGTCACGATCGCCTTCTGCATCTTCGCGAATTCGTCCGGCTTCAACCCGGTGGCTTCGACCAGATTCATGTCGAGCCCCTTCTCCCTCACGCGGCGGCCGGTCTTCGTCAGGCTGACCAGCACCTGGCGCTCGTCCGACGGATCGCGGTGCCGTTCCAGGTAGCCCATCGCCTCGAGCTTCTTCAGGATCGGCGTCAGCGTATTGGATTCGAGGAACAGCTTCTCGCCGAGCTGGCCGACCGTCTGGTTGTCCTGCTCCCACAGCGCAATGATCGTGATGTATTGCGTATACGTGAGGCCGAGCTCCTCGAGAATCGGCTTGTAGGCCTTGCCGAACGCGAGGTTCGTCGAGTAGATCGCAAAGCACAGGAACTCGGACAGCTTCGGCGCGGCGGCGGATGGGGCTTCGGTCGGTTTCATGAACGTCCTCCAGCGGCGCGAACGGCCGCAGATGGACGCATTATATATCGCATGCGATCTTATCGGAAGCTCGATAATCGCTCCCGATGAACCGGCACGCCGTCAGCCCGCCCTGCGGCGCTTGCCGGTCTGTGTCCGGCTGACCGACAGCAGCGTGCATTGCACCGGATGTGCGATTTCGGTTGCGAGCCCGCCTGCGGCAAACAGCAGGATCATCAGCCAGCGTTTCATGCGTCCTCCACGACCGAGAGGCTCGCGCCGTCCGCTACCGTTGCATCGAGCGCATACGGGTCGACGCCGTCGAGGCAGCCGAGATTGACGCGCCAGCAGGCGGGGTCCTTGCGCGTCTGATGGAACGGATAGATGCCGCAATGGCTGCAGAAATAGTGGCGGGCCGTGCGCGTGTTGAACTGGTAGCACGTCAGCGCGCCCTCGCCCTCGACGATCTTCAGTTCGCCGGCGGCGAACATCGGGCTCATCAGTGCGCCGCGCCGGCGGCACATGCTGCAGTTGCAGCGAGTCGCCGGCGTCACGGCCGTTCTGACTTCGAATTTGACGGCCCCGCAATGGCAGGACCCGTTGAACCAGGTTGCAGACATGATGGACTCCCGAATCGGTCATGCCTGCTTTATAACGGACCCTCGAGCGTGCTTTGTATCGCGATGTATCCGGGGTTCGTGCAGATACAGAACATTGCAAATTGGCCGCGGGCCGCGACATATCGATTCGGCGATCGGGGTGCGCTCACCGATCGCCGCGATATGCGTGCGGTTCGCCGCCCGCGAATCGTGCGATCAATCCAGCACGTGCTGCAGCCGCTCGATCGCCGCCCGCGTTTCGCGTTCGAGCGCGGCGAACAGTTCGGCCGCCGGCAGCGACCGCGCGAGCGGCGCCGCCTGCCCGGCCCACTGCGCGCCGTAGCCGAATTCACCCTTCGCCTTCGCGGCCGCGTGCAGCGCCTTGCCGGCGTCATACGCGATCGGGTACGCGGGCGTGGCCGGCGCGTGCGGGTCGTCGCCGAGCGCGGTCAACCGGTTCGCGAGGCCGCGTGCGATCCGGCCCGAGATCGCGGCCGTAAACGTCGTGCGGCGCGCCGCATCGCCCAGCAGCGCGCGGCGATAGCCGTCGTCGATCGACGTTTCCGGGCACGCGACGAACGCGGTGCCGAGCTGGGCGGCCTGCGCGCCGAGCGCGAGCGCGGCGGCGATGCCCTCGCCGTCCATGATGCCGCCGGCCGCGATCACCGGCAGCGCGCATTCGCGCACGATCAGGCGCGTGAGCGCGAACGTGCCGAGGCGGTCGTCATGCGCGGTCGAATCGAACACGCCGCGATGCCCGCCCGCTTCGATCCCCTGCGCGACGATCGCGTCGACGCCGGCGGCGGCGATCTGGCGTGCTTCGTCGAGGTTCGTCGCGGACGCGAACAGCGTGACGCCCGCGCGCTTCAGCGCGGCGATCACGTCCGCGGACGGCAGCCCGAAATGGAAGCTGACGACGGCCGGCTTCTCTTCGACGAGCATCGCCTGCATCGCATCGTCGGCGACGAAGCTCGTATAGATCTCCGACAGCGATGCGGGCGGCGTCGCGCCGTATTCGCGGAACGCCGGCGCGAGCCATTCGAGCCACGCGCGTTCGATGGCCGCGTCGGCGTGCGCCGGCTGGTGGCAGAACACGTTGATGTTGAACGGCCGGTCGGTGAGCGCGCGCGTGTCGCGGATCATCTTGCGGGCGCCGTCGGCGTTCGTCGCGCCCACGCCGAGCGAGCCGAGCCCGCCCGCATTCGACACGGCGGCCGCCAGCGCCGGCGTGCTGACGCCGGCCATCGGCGCCTGGACGATCGGGGCGCGCATGCCGAGCGTGCGCAGCAGCGTCCGGTTGTCGGTCGATTGATTCATGTCGCTTGCCTCCTGCAAGATTCGTCATCGAAATGCGTCGGCCGGATGCGGGCCGATGCGCGTGGGTCGGGTTCGGATCGGTGCGCGTTCGTCGTGCCTTGTGCGCGACCGGTCATGTGAAAGTCATGTCGAATGCAATGGGTAGCCGCCGTGCGGTGTGGTGTCTGCCGTGACGGAAAACGCATCGCGCGACGAAGGGGGCGTCGTTTTCCTGCGCGCCACCCGTAACTGCACCCATCCTACGCCAGCCCGCGATCCGCCGGCCAGCCGCTATCGGCCGCGCGCCCAATGCGCGAGCCCCGCACAGGCCGCCAGCAGCGCGCCCGTCACGAAGAACACCGAATGCAACCCCAGCGCGACGCCGATCTGCCCGCCGATCACCGGGCCGACCACCTGCCCGCTGAACTGCGCGGACTGCAGATAGCCGAGCATCTGCCCGGTCGCGCGCTCGTCGACCGATTGCCGCACGAGCTTGCCGATCGACGGCAGCAACCCCGCGAGCGACATGCCCATCAGCCCGCGCAGCGCGGCAAGCTGCCACCAGTGCGTGACGAACGCCTGCGGCACCATCGCGAGCGCGGTCAACAGCAGGCAGCCGATGATCACGTTCCAGCTGCCGACACGATCGGCCAGCGCGCCGAGCCGTGCGGCGGTCAGCATGCTGCCGAGTGCCGAACACGCCATCACGACGCCGGCGACACGCGCAAGATGGTCGCCGCCCACGCCGAGGCCGCCGATATAGACGGTGATGATCGGCTCGATCGACATGTTCGCGAGCAGCACCATCATCGCCGTCACCAGCAGCGCGGCGACTGCCGCGCGATTCGTGCGGTGCGGCGTGCCGGCTGCGGCGCTCGAGGTGCGTGTGCGGGCATCGGTGGCCGCGTGGAAGTCTTCCTTCACGACGAAGATCGTCAGCAGCGCGGCGACGGCGATCATCGCGCCACCGGCGAAGAACGTGCCGCGAATGCCGAGCCATCCCGGCAGCAACCCGCCGACGAGCGGCCCGACCAGGTTGCCCGCGAGCGCACCGGTTGACAGGATCCCGAGCGCCCAGCCCGCGCGCTCGCGCGGCGCCTGCGTGCCGACCATCACGGTCGACGCCGACGCGTAGCCGCCGACCAGCCCCGCAAGCAGCCGCAGCGCGACGAGTTCGACCACGTTGTGCGCGACGCCGATCAGCGACATCACGATCGCCATCCCGATCGCGGCACGCACGAGCATCGGCTTGCGACCGAAGCGGTCTGCAAGGCGGCCCCACAGCGGCGCGGTGACGGCCGTGCCGAGGAACGTCGCGCCGAACGCGATGCCCGACCACTGGATCACGGCCGACTGCGCGTCGACGCCGAGTTGCCGCACGTACAGCGGCAGGAACGGCAGCAGCATGCTCAGGCTGACGAGCGTCGTGAACGACCCGAACACGCAGACGGCGAGATTGCGTCGCCAGTAGCGCGCGTTGCGTTCGGCGTAGCTGGCGGTGGGACGTGCGGCCCGTGTCGTGACGGGCGCATGCGAGATCGTGCTCATTGCGTGCTCACCGGCGTGACGAAGCTTGCCGATGACGGCACGCATGCGAAACGGGCGATGCCGATGCCGGACACCACGCGGTGCGTCAGTCCGAACGCACCGGCACGAAGCTGGACGGGAAGCGCTTGATGCATGTTGACCTCCATTCGCTGAACGGGCGCCATTCGCGTCCGTCGGTTGAAGGAAGTCTAGATTGAGCCGATTACCGAGTGAATCCATGCCGTGCGAAAGCCATTCTTCCGTGTTTCGGTTCAATCGTCGTCAGTAATGGCTGCCAGCCGCGCAAAGTGCTCGCGCAGGCGCGGCGCCGCGAAATCGACGAATGCGCGCACCTTCGGCACAGAAAGGCGTCCGTAAGGCGTGACGAGATGGATGGGCAGCGGCGCGTGTTCGCTGTCGCGCAGCACGATCCGCAGCGTGCCGTCCCGCACCGGTTCGGCCACGTGATACGAGAAGAGCCGCGTGACGCCGTGCCCGGCGACGGCCGACGCCACCGCGCCGCGAATCGTGTTGATGATGAAGCGCGGCGTGAACTGGACGACCTGCGGCAGCGCCGACGGTGCGGGCGGCGGGAAGCTCCACGAGTCGAGGCCGAAGTGCGTCATCGAGATGATCCGGTGCTGCGCGAGATCGGCCGGCGTCTCGATCGCCGGATGCTTCGCCAGGTAATCGGGCGACGCCACGACGACCCGCCGCACCGCGCCGACCGGGATTGCGACCAGCGTCGAATCGGTCAGGTGTGCGATCCGCAGCGCGACGTCCATTCCTTCGTCGATCAGGCTGACGGGACGGTCGAGCAACTGCAGCCGGATCGACACGGCCGGATGGCGTTCGATGAATTCGTCGAGCAGCGCGCGCAACACGTCCTCGCCCGCAGCGACCGGCGCAGTGACCGTCAACAGGCCGCGCGGCGCCGAACGTTCGTCGGCGACCAGCATGTCGGCTTCCTCGAGATCGGACAGGATGCGGCGGCACGCGGCCGCGTAGCGTTCGCCGGCCTCGCTGAGCCGGATCGTCCGCGTCGTGCGGTACAGCAGCGCAGTGCCCGTGTGCGCTTCAAGGAACGCGATCGCGCGGCTGACCGCCGCCGGCGAGCGGCCGAGCTTGCGGCCCGCGCCCGCGAGGCTGCCCTCGTCCAGCGTGGCGACGAACACCTTCATCGCATCGATTCGATCCATGGCGTATCAGCGGGGGCGAGCGGTCGTGTAGTGGGTGGTGGGCAGGCGAGCGTGCAGTCTACCGCACGCGGGTGAGGCGCTTTGCCGGGGGATACTGCGCTTGCCGTTTTGGCCCTACAATGCGCAGGCGAAGAAACCGCATGATCGGCCGTCAGGGTGCCGCGTTCATCGAACGCAGCGCCCGACATTCAAGCGGTTCCGCTGAATAACCAACAACATCCAACAGCACACATGAAAAGAAGAACATTTCTCGCGCTGCCCGCCGTGGCGGCGTCCGGCATGCTTGCCGGCTGCTCCGACGCCAACATCGGCCCCATCACCAATCGCATGCTGAAGGATCCGGAATACCGTGAAACGCTCTCGGCATTTCTGATCAGCGCGGACGGAAAGAGCCTCGTGGTCATCGGCAAGCAGTATCACTACATTTTCGATGTGCCTCCGGCCCTCGCCGTCAATCTCACGGCACCCTATCGCGCCAAGCTGTATACCGATTTCGATGATTTCGAGACGCACGGCGACAAGATCTCGGGGCGTTACGTGTTGCGGCTCGCGCGCGAGGACGCACCGGCCGGCTCCGAGCTTCGCGAGCGCGCGCTTGCCGACGGTTTCAAGGACGGGCGGTTTGAACTGACGGAGAGCGGCACGATCACCGGAAAGCGTTACCAGCCGAACGATGTCACGCCTTCGTCGATACCCCAGGCGTTCAATCATCCGTACAACGTCAAGGTGATCGAGCGACCGTCGGTGCTCGGTAAGGGGGCGAAGATCGCGCTGTCGCCGATCACGATTGCAGCCGATGGTGCGCTCGGCCTGCTGGGTGTCGCACTTGCGCCGATCGCACTTACCACGATCCTCGTGCTGGCCCACTAGGGTCACGGCATCGCGACGTCACCGAGCTGCGTGCTCGCGCGACGCAGCAGAATCCCGCGCTGAAAATGAAACGAGCCGGTACGCCGCGGCGAATTGCGGCGTACCGGCTCGTGTCGCGATGTCGCCGCATCACACTTCATACCGCACCGCATGCGCTTCGGTCGGCAGCGGCAAATCCCAGCGCAGCAGCATCGACTCGAGCACGCGGTTCGTCAGCGACGTGTCGCGCCGCGCGTTGCGGCGCAACAGTTCCGCGCGCGGCTGTTCGAGATAGACGAGCGTCACGTCGGCGTTGTACGCAAACAGCAGATCGAGCGTCTTCTTGCGCATCAGCGGCGACAGGTTCGTAGCATTCCACACGAACGGTTGTTGCGCGCGCAACAGTGCCTTCGCGGCGTCGACCGCGTGGTGCGCGACGGCGCCCTCGTTCTGCCCATGACGCAGCCCCAATGCATCGCGTGCATCGTCGAACGACACGACCGGCAGATCCGGATGATGCCGCGCCACCCACGTGTTCTTGCCCGACGCGGGCAGGCCCGACATCACGATGACCCGCGAGCCCGGTGTGCGAAACAGCGGATAGTCGGGGTGCACGTCCGCGCCGCGGAAGTAGCTGAGCGCGGTATGCGCGTCGGCGAACGCACGCGGCTGGCCGTAACAGCCCTCTTCCCGCGCCAGTTCGCGCAACAGTTCGATGTTGTCGAGCACGCGCTGCGTGTCGCCGCAGATGCGCCCGCGGATATCGGCTTCGGCAAGCAGGCACAGCAGCGGCAGGCTGACCTGCCACGACAGCTCGCGCGCGATGAACTCGGGCGTGCCGCGGCGCGACCCGCTCATCGCGAAGAACGGCACCTGGTGCACCGCGATCATCCGGCAGATCGCCTCGCGCACCGCGAACGGCACGCCGGCATTCCACAGTGCGATCCGCGCGTCGATCGCGCCCTTGCGCGAATGGCCGGGATGGCCGATCGCACCGGTAACGGGGTCGACGGCCGTCGTGCCGTGCTTCGCGATGTCGTGCAGCAGCGCGGCCAGGAACACGATCTCCTGGTCGGCGCGCGACGCGGCCTGGTACTCGGGCAGCGCGAGCAGCGCGTCGATCACCATCATCGTATGCGTCCACACGTCGCCTTCGCCGTGGTGCGCGGGCTCTTGGGGTGTTGCCTTTGCGTGTTCGAGCGCGGGAAATGCCGCGAGACACGCGTGATAGTCCGGCTGCCGGCCGGGTGCGGGCACGAGTGCCTGCAACTGTTCGTACTTCATGATCAAGACTCCTCTCGAAACGGCGCTCGGCCGTTCCGCATTCATGTGTTCGGGTGCGCAGCGCGGCGCGAGGCCCACGTTACGGTCGGGCGCGGCGCATACAGGTCGACACCCGGCGCGAGCAGGTTCGGGATGAACGGCTGCTCCGAGTGATGGCGCGCCGATTCGAGAATGGCCTGCACGAAATCGTGGCGCACCCACTTCAGGCGCGCGGTCGTCGTGTCGTCCGTCTCGACCTTCACGTAGAGCCCTTCGGAGCGCTCCGACTTGTCGCACTGCTGCCATGCCCGCGCGAGCTCGAGCCCCTGCCGCCGCACGGTTTCCTCGAATGCGCGACGCCAGTCCGGCGTCTTCGCGAGCGACGGCCCGAGCATGGCCTTCAGGTCCGCGAGCCGCGCCGGCGCGATGCCTTCGTACAGTACGGGCACCGACAGCACGGGGCCGTCGGCGAGCAGCGCGCGACGCGCGGGGGTCGACAGGAAGCGGCCCGTCGCGCGATCGAACACGTCGAACTCGAAAAAGTGATGCGGCAGTGCGTCGTAGAACACCGCGTGTTTCTTGCTCATCGTCTCGCCGTACATCACGTAGCGATCGCCGAGGCGCTCGAGCAGCCAGCCGGCATGGGCGGCGGCCCAGGTCTTCACGAACCCGAACTGCCGCTCGCGGCCGCCGCCGGCCAGATAGTGGCCGCGTGACTGCAGCAGCAGTTCGCCCGCGGGGCTGAAACTGATGCCCGTGTTCGCGCCGTCGAGCTTTTCCTCGACGACGAGATGGGCGCCCGCGAGGGTGCGATAGGGAACGTGGTCGTGACCTTCGTCGCCGTCCTGCAGGCGCGAGCCTTCGAGGTGCGGCGTGCGCGGGTAGCGGGCGAGGTCGAGCGATTGCGCGTAGGCGCGAAAATCCAGCGTCATGGTCTTTCTCCGGAAATATCAGAAAAAGCCGACGACGGGAACGAACGATGGGGTATGCGTTGCGGTGTCAGTGCGTGTCCGGGCGCGGCCCTGCGACACTGTTCCGGCGCCGCGAGGCGGACGGAAACGGGCAGGACGACACGCGGCCGGGACGGCAGTCGTCGGCGTATCAGGCGAAGGGACGAATGTTTGCGGGCACTTGGATCACCGATTCGATGAGGGTTCAGGGATGAAGCAGGCGGATGCTACGAAACGGTATTTGCGCTGTCAAGCGTGATGGCGTTCAGCCATTGCGGGTGTCGGCGTGCGTCGAATGCCTGCTGCGGCGTGCCAGGCACGCCATCGACATGGGAGTGATATGGATTCCTACTTGTGTGTTTTTCGCCACATCAAGCGGTGATTCGATGCGCAACGCTGCGCCCCCCGCTTGCTGCGCCCGTCGCGTGCGTGCTAGAGTCGCCGCCATTCCGATCAACCCCTCACTCGCAAGGAGAAAAAATCATGACGTCACGCCAATACTCCTCCCGTCGCGGGTCGTAGTTCGGGTTTTTCGCGTCCGTTCGTTTCATCGTTCACGCCACCAAGCAGCACCACGTATCGCCGTCACGGCGATGAGCCGGGTCGTTCCGATCCGGTCGTGCCGCCCTCTTCCCGACTTCCGATGCCGGGCAGCGCATGTGTGCGCTGCCTGTGCCATGGCCCGCCGTTCTCCTTTTTCATCGAACGGAAACCTCCATGGGCAATTCCATGCAATACCTGGGCGAGCGCATCACGTTGTGCGCTTGCGCCACCACCTGGATCGAAGGTGAGGCCATCCGGCAGCTCGAACACGCTGCCACCCTCCCCGGCATGCGGCGCGTCGCCGGCATGCCCGATCTTCACCCCGGACGCGGCTACCCGGTGGGCGCCGCGTTCTTTTCGACGGGCCAGTTGTATCCGGCGCTGATCGGCGGCGATATTGGCTGCGGGATGGCGCTGTGGCAAACCGCGCTCGATGCGCGGCGCGTCAGTGCGTCGAAGCTGGCGAGCCGGCTCGGCTCGATCGACGCCACGCCCGATGCAAGCTGGCAGCCGTTCATTGCGGACGCCGGGTTCGCGGATCATGCGTACGCGGCATCGCTCGGCACGATCGGCAGCGGCAATCATTTCGCGGAGGCGCAGCGGATCGACGCGGTGTACGACGCCGAGCCCCTCGCGGCGCTCGGTCTCGATCCCGATCGCCTGCTGCTGCTCGTGCATAGCGGGTCGCGCGGCTTCGGCCAGTCGATCCTCGAGCAACACATGCGCGAGCACGGCTACAACGGCCTCGTCGACACGGACGCCGCATGCACGGCATACCTCGCGCGTCACGATGCGGCGTTGCGCTACGCGATCGCGAATCGCGACCTGATCGCGCGGCGCATGCTGGCACGCTGGCGCACCGATGGCCGGTGCGTGCTCGACGTGAACCACAATCTGGTGAGCCGCGCGAACGTCGACGGCGAGCCGGGCTGGCTGCATCGCAAAGGTGCGACGCCGGCCGATGCGGGGCCGGTCGTCATTCCCGGATCGCGCGGCGACTACAGCTACCTCGTCGCACCGGTGCGGCCCGACGATGCGGCCAGCCTGGCGTCGCTGGCGCACGGTGCGGGCCGCAAGTGGGCGCGCGGCGATTGCAGGGGGCGCCTCGAACGGCGCTTCACGCCGTCGCAGCTCACGCGCACGCCGCTCGGCAGCCACGTGATCTGCGAAGACCGCGAACTGCTGTACGAGGAAGCGCCGCAGGCCTACAAGCCGATCGACAGCGTCGTCGACGCGCTCGAAGCGGCCGGGCTGCTGCGCAAGCTGGCGCGGCTCGCGCCGGTGCTGACCTACAAGACGTCCGGGGAGGCTGGCCGATGCTGATGCAGATTTCTTCGGCGCACGGCCCGCTCGAGTGCCAGCTGGCCGCGGCCAATGCGTTGCGGCGCCTGCAGGCGGAAGCCGATACGCAGCGCGTCGTTGTCACCGTGCTCGATGCTCAGCCGGGCGAACGGCCCGGCACGCTGCGCTCGGCGTTGCTCGATCTCGACGGCGAAGGTGCGCAGGCACTCGCTGACCGCTGGACGGGCACGCTGCAATGGATTTGCGCGAGCCCGTACCGGTTGCGTCATCCGCGCAAGAACTGGTTCATCGGCGTCACGCGCTGCGCCGACGCGCGGCCGCTGCCGGATGGCGACGTGCGGTTCGAAGCGATGCGCGCGCGCGGGCCGGGCGGCCAGCACGTGAACAAGACGAGCTCCGCGATTCGTGCGACCCATGTCGCGACCGGCCTGTCGGTGCGCGTGGAAAGCGAGCGCAGCCAGCACGCGAACAAACGCCTGGCGCTGCAGTTGTTGCAGGTTCGCCTGCAGCAGGAATCCGATCGTCACGCGTGCGATGCGCGCCGGCAGCGGCGGATGCAGCACTTTGCGCTGGAGCGCGGCAACCCCGTGCGCGTGTTTTACGGGGCGGCGTTCGTGCCGGCTGATTGAGCCCGAATGCCTGGCCGCCGGGGGTTTTCGCGCCGGCGGCCAGGCCACCGGCCTCATGGTTTTCCCGCCCTGCCG
The DNA here is from genome assembly GCF_005502655.1 of Burkholderia sp. 4NA327C6. Taxonomy (NCBI): domain Bacteria; kingdom Pseudomonadati; phylum Pseudomonadota; class Betaproteobacteria; order Burkholderiales; family Burkholderiaceae; genus Burkholderia; species Burkholderia sp. 4NA327C6. The sequence continues at coordinate 20,983 of NZ_SCNZ01000063.1, forward strand.
GTTGCGCGAGCGCGCCATCGGCTCCGATGCGTGAGCGCGCGTCAGGCCGGCTGCACGGGCCTGCCGCGTGCATGCGGGCTGCCGCATGTTCCGCACCCTTTCTGCGCGGGAAAGGACGCTTGAAGCATCCGCAATTATCGCGTGCCGCGGATTTGCCCACCATGTGTCGAACGATCGGGACAGCCCGCCTATTCGGCCCTTTCACTGGACTTGCGGTGCCTGCCGCCACGTCGTGCGACCGGATGCATCGCGCCGGTCGCGAACGGCCGGGCCGCGCGCCACGGCGGATCGATAATCAGGAGACACGATGAACAGCCATTCCCTCGATCTCGGCGGCAACGCGGGCGGCCCCGCTTCCGCACGACCACCGGCCGCTGCCGCCGGCGTCGGTGCCGATGCGTCGGCCCGCCCCGCCCGCCGCGTCACGCTCGGCGATTTCATGGACGACCTGCCCGTCGGTGCGTTGCACCGGTTCGTCGTCTGGGTGATCGGCATCGGGCTGTTCTTCGACATGTACGAGATATTCCTCGTCAGCACGATCGGTGCCGCATTGCAGAACGAATACGGGCTGAGCCGGCAGAGCACCGATTTCAAGCTGCTGCTCGCATCGGCATTCATCGGCATGTTCGTCGGTGCGATGTGCCTCGGCAGCCTCGCCGACCGCATCGGCCGGCGCAAGGCCTTCCTGCTGACGCTCACGTGGTACAGCGCATTCTCGCTGGTCGGCGCGTTTTCGGTGAATGCCGACATGCTCGTCGCATGCCGGTTCCTGACGGGTATCGGCGTCGGCGCGATCTATCCGGTTGCCGACAGCTTCCTGTCCGAGATCCTGCCGAAAGAGAAGCGCGGGCGGCTCGCCGCGTGGGCCTACACGACCTCCTATGTCGCGGTGCCGCTCGTCGGGTTCCTCGCGCTGTGGCTCAACCCGTTGCATGTGGGCGGCGTAGCCGGCTGGCGCATCATCCTCGCGATCGGCAGCCTCGGCGCCGTGTACGTGCTGCTCGTCCAGCATCGGCTGCCGGAGAGCCCGCGCTGGCTGCTCGCGCAGGGGCGAACGGCCGATGCGTACGCGGTAGCGCGGCGCTTCGCGGAAAGCACCGGCGTGCGCGTGCCCGAGCAGTTCGCGGAGCCGGTCGAGCCGCAACGGCCGCTCAGGCTCGGCGAGCGTATCGCGCTGCTGCGACGCGAACCGTACAGCGCGCGCTACGTGATGCTCGCGATCTTTCACCTGTTCCAGGGCTTCGGTTATTACGGCTTCGGTACGCTGGCCGGCACGGTCGTGAAGAGTCGCGGCTTCGACGTGACGGACAGCACGCTGTTCATCGCGCTGTCGTTCATCGGCTATCCGGTCGGCTCGCTGCTGTCGATTCCGCTGCTCAACTGGATCGAGCGCCGCACGCTCGTGATCGTGTCGATCCTGTCGATTGCCGTGTTCGGGCTGTGCTTCGCGTATTCGGGCAATACCGTGCTGATCGTCGGCTTCGGGTTCCTCACGACCTGCGCGTCGAACGTGTTCAGCAACGCGTATCACGTGTACCAGGCGGAGATTTTCCCGGCGCGGGTGCGCTCGACGGCGATCGGCAGTACCTATGCGCTGTCGCGGATCGTCAGCGGTGCGCTGCCGTTCGTGTTGTTGCCGGTGCTCGTGCGTGATGGTGCAGGTGCGATGTTCGGGGTGATCTCGGTCGCGCTCGGTATCGTCGCGGTCACGCTGCGCGTGCTCGGGCCGCTGACGACGCGGCGCAGTCAGGACGAGATCAATCCGGTTTGATGGGGGGTGCGGGGGCATGAGAACGTGCGCCCGCATCACTTTCGATGGCTGGCGGATTTCCTGGACGATCTGTTGCGAGTCATCTGAGGTGACACGTTCGCCCGATCCCGAAAGGGCGCCCGTGACGCCACGCTACCTGCGGAACAGGAAGCCCCACATGAGGACCGTACAGAACACCAGCCCTATCCACCCCTGGAATCGGGTGATTCGAACCATTCTGGCCGACATGACGTCTTCGGTAGACATGTTGTAAATGAATTTGTACCACCATCGCCAGGCCCTCGATCGGCAATAGAAGGCCAATATTCGTTCCGGACGAAACGCCATGACAGCGGACATCGCGATACCGTAAGCAATAACGACAAAGCCGAAAATAAGGCGGTAGTTCGATTCGTTCATGTAGCGGCCCCGCATCCAGCTGTTGAGGGATTGGACAGAACGTCGGAAATCTGTGCGAACGCGGCCCTAATGATTGTGTTCTCCGGAATCCGGGCCGAACCGGCTTTGCCGAATTCAACCCCGCCTCACCGCGCCGACATGAAATCGAACAGCTTCGCGATATCGGTTGTCAGCACACTCCCCGCCTTCACCCCCACCCACAGCGTTCTCGTCGCCCACGCATCGTCGAGCTTCACGACCCCGAGCCGCGCCGCGCGCTCGCCCGTCACCGCATCGCGCGGCAGGATGCCGATGCCGAGCCCTGCCTCGATCATCCGGCTCACGCCGTCGAAATTCGATACCTGGATTCGCAACTTCAGCGAGCGCTCGACCGCGAACGCCGCGTCGGTCATGCGCGCGAGCAGCGAGCTGCCGTCGCTGAGCCCGACGTAGTCCTCGTCGAGCGTATCCGCGAAGCGGATGCTGTCGCGCGCGGCGAACCGGTGCGTGCGCGGCACGAGCAGCACGAGCTCGTCGCGCCGGTACAGCCGCCGTTCGATTCCGGGCGCCGGCACGTTGTCGGCGAACACGCCGAGATCGGCCTTGCCGGACGCGAGCGCGTCGACGATCTCGTGGCTCAGCCGCTCCTCGAGGCTAACCTTGATGCCCGGATTGTCGGTGAGGAACGCGGCGAGGTCGGCGGGCAGGAACTGGACGATCGCGGACGTGTTGGTCCACACGTGGATGTGGCCGCGCACGCCGGCGACGTAATCGCTCATCTCGTGCGCCATCCGGTTGACCTGCTCGATCACCTTCGCCGCATGGTCGAGCAGCGCGCGGCCTGCGGGCGTGAGCTCCACACCGCGTGCATGCCGGACGAACAGCGCACTGCCCGTCACGCTCTCGAGCTCGGCGATGCGCTTGCTGACCGCGGACAGCGTGAGCTGGCCGTGTTCGGCCGCTTTCGTCAGGCTGCCGTGCTCGGCGACGAGCGCGAACACGCGCAGCGACTGCAGATCGAAATGAAGCGGGTTCACCATGTCGTGGGTCCTGGGAAGGCCGTGCCGGCGCATGCCGTCAGCGCGGCGGCCTGACGCCGATCATACGCGCGGCCGCCCCCGCGCGATACGGCGCGCCTAGCGCGGCGCGATCGACAGCAAGGCGGTGAGCATCGCACCGTCCGGCTTCTCGAGATCGTCGAGCACGTCGAAGTGCTGCATGCCGGGCAACCCGACATGGGCGATCCGTTCGCCCGCCGCTTCGCACGCCGTCGCGTAGTCGCGTGCCTGCCGGACGAGTTCGGGCAGTTCGGCATCGCCGACCGCCACGACCGTCGGCGCGCCGCGCCCGACATGGCGCAACGGGCTGTACGCGTCGACTTCGTGCGCGGTGAGCTGCAACTTGTCGTTCAGGCAGCATAGCGAGATCGGTTCGAGATCGACGAGCGGGCTGATCGCGAGCGCCGACACGACGGCCGGATGCGCGCGGTGCACGGCCGTCAGGTGGCCGCCGGCCGAATGGCCGCTCAGATGGATCGGCCGCTTCGCCGTACCGAGGCCGTCAGGGTCGTTCGCCAGGTAGTCGAGCAGCGCGCCGATCTCGCCGACGATGTCGGTCATCGTCGCGACCGGCGCGAGCGTGTACTCGGCGAGTATCACGTCGAAACCGCGCGCGAGCGGCCCGCTTGCGGCGTAGGCGAAATCCTCTTTCGCGCAGTGCTGCCAGTAGCCGCCGTGAATGAACATGAACAGCGGCGCATCGGGCTGACCGCACGACAGCCAGTCGAAACGCTGCGCGGGTTGCGCGCCGTAACGCAGGTCGCGCCTGACGGATGCGGCTTCATAGAGCGCTGCGCTGCGCGCCTGCATCGACGCGAGCAACGCGGGGAAATCAGGTACCACCTTCGTGTTCAGATAAGCGGCGTCGAGCGCCGCGCGGTCCATGCCGCGATAGAGGATCGTCATCGGGAATTGCCTGGGTCGGGTTGGGGAAGCGCGGGCGCAAGCGTTGCGTCCGCTGCGAAGGCGGCTTCTCAGTCGCCGATGCCTGCATTATCCGCAGCGCGACACGGGCCGGCTATCCGGATTCGGCGAGCGCGGAAACCGGCTGTCCGATTTCGGCGGGAGATCGGCGCGGCATGCGGCCGCACCGTGTTCAGGTCCGCACACACGCGTGCGACGGCGCGATACGGCGCGGCGGTGCGCCGGAGCTCAGATCAACTCGGAGATCTCGATCAGGTTCAGGTCGGGATCGCGTACATAGACCGACCGGATCTTCTGCGTCGCGCCCGTGCGCTCGACCGGCCCTTCGACGATCGGCCAGTCGACGCGCTTCAGGTGCGCAATCACGTCGTCGAGCGGCACGGACGCGATGAAGCACAGGTCGAGCGCGCCTGGCACCGGCACATGCGCTTTCGGTTCGAACTCCGCGCCACGCACGTGCAGATTGATCTTCTGGATGCCGAAGCGGAATGCGATCCGGCCGGCGCCGAAGGTTTCGAGCTGCATCTGCAGTACCTCGGTGTAGAAATGCGTGGTCCGGTCGGGATCGACGCAGGTCAGCACGAGATGGTCGAGGTGGTCGATCAGCGCCATGAGGTCCGCTCCTGTTCGTGGTTCACGAGAACGCGCGCTGCGCGGGCATGTCGCCTGCGTCCGCGCGCGGCGCCGGATGAAGGTCCGAGCGGCGCCGGGCCTTCAGGATCTGGCTCGGCACGTCATGGCCGATCAGCGCGGGCAGCCGTGCCGACGCTGCCAGCACGGCCGCGAGATCGATGCCCGTATCGTAGCCGTCGAGTTCGAGCATGTGCACGAGTTCTTCCGTGCATGCGTTGCCGGTCGCGCCCGGTGCGTACGGGCAGCCGCCGAGCCCGCCGAGCGACGCGTCGAAGCGGTCGATCCCGGCATCGAGTGCCGCGAGCGTGTTCGCGAGCGCCATCCCGCGCGTGTTGTGGAAGTGCAGCGTGAGCTGCAGCGCGCCGAAGCGCTCGCGGGCCCGTGCCGACAGGTCGCGTACCTGCGACGGAAACGCCATGCCCGTCGTGTCGCACAGCGTGAAGCCGTGCACGCCGAGATCCGCGAAGCGCTGCATCCAGGCGAGTACGCCTTCGGCTGCCACATCGCCTTCCATCGGGCAGCCCATCGCGGTCGACAGCGACACGTTGATCGCGACACCGGCGCCGCGTACCGCGTCGATCACGTCGTGCAGTTGTGCGAACGACTGCTCGCGCGTCATCCGCAGGTTCGCGCGGTTGTGGCTTTCGCTCATCGACATCACGAGGTTCACTTCGTCGACGCCGCACGACGCCGCACGCTCGGCACCGCGCACGTTCGGCACGAGCACCGTATAGACGACGCCGGGTGCGCGCGCGATGCCGTGCATCACGGCCTCCGCGTCGCGCAACGCGGGGATCGCCTTCGGCGACGTGAACGACGTGACCTCGATCTTCGCGTAGCCGCACGCGCTCAGCGCGTCGACGAGCGCGATCTTGTCGTCGGTGTCGACGAACGCCGCTTCGTTCTGGAAACCGTCGCGTGTCGCGACTTCGTGGATGTAGAGCCGTTTGCGTTGCCCGTTCATGTCGTCGTCTCCTGTTTCCGCTTCTCAGATCACGCCGCGCGTGCGCCAGTCGCCGCGCGTCGCCGCATCGATGCCGAGCGATTCGAGTACCGCGTCGGTATTGGCGCCGAGCGCGGGCGCCGCGTGTTCGATGCGCCCGGGCGTCGCGCCGAGCTTCGGCACGATGCCCGGCACGAGTACCGGCGTGCCGTCGGGCAACACGGCATCGACGAGCATGTCGCGGGCGCGGTAATGCGGATCGGCCGCGATGTCGGCCACGTCGTAGATGCGGCCGGACGGAATGCGCGCGTCGTTCAGCGCGGCCAGCACGGCGTCGAGATCGTGCTGCGCGCTCCATTCGCCGATCGCCGCGTCGATGCGTTCGACCTGCGCGACGCGCCCGTCGTTGTGCGCGAGCGCGGGATCGTTGCCGAGATCGGGCCGGCCGATCAGCTCCATCAGGCGCCGGAAGATGCTGTCGCCGTTGCCGGCGATCAGCGCGTACTTGCCGTCGCGGCAGCGGTACGCGTTGGTCGGCGCGATGCCGGGCAGGCTGCTGCCGGCTGCCTCGCGCACGGCGCCGAACGCCGAGTATTCGGGCAACAGGCTTTCCATCATGTTGAATACCGACTCGTACAGCGCGACGTCGACGACCTGCCCCTTGCCGCCCTGCTGTTCGCGATGCCGCAGCGCAAGCAGCACGCCGATCACGCCGTGCAGCGCCGACAGCGAATCGCCGAGCGAGATGCCGACGCGCACGGGCGTGCGGCCGGGCTCGCCGGTCAGGTGCCGCAGGCCGCCCATCGCCTCGGCGATCACGCCGAAGCCGGGACGGTCGCGGTACGGGCCCGTCTGGCCGAAGCCCGACACGCGCAGCATCACGAGCCCCGGGTTGATCGCGGACAGCGCGTCCCAGCCGAGCTCCCAGCCCTCGAGCGTGCCAGGCCGGAAGTTCTCGATCAGCACGTCGGTTTCGGCGACGAGGCGACGCACGACATCCTGCCCTTCGGGCGTGCGCAGGTCGAGCGTGAGCGAGGTCTTGTTGCGCGACTGCGCGGCCCACCAGACCGACGTGCCTTCATGCAGCAGCCGCCATTTGCGCAGCGGGTCGCCGAGCCCGGGCGGCTCGACCTTGAGCACGTCGGCGCCGAATTCGGCGAGCATCCGGCCCGCGAACGGCCCGGCGATCAGTTGGCCGAGTTCCAGCACGCGGATGCCGTCCAGGGGGCGTGTCATGACTGTCTCCGATGCAATCGTGTTGTCGATGAAGGCGATCATGACGGCGTTCGCGACCGGCGAAAATCGATCGATGCTCAACCCGCCTTTCCGTTTCGGAAAGGCGCGCGTCGCGCCTCTCATGCAGGCATTGCGTCAGCCTTTCCATCCGGGAAAGCGCGCTCGTCGACGCATTGCAGTCGGGGCAGATCGCGGGCGCGGGGTTCGACGTGGTCACGCAGGAGCCGCTGCCGGCCGCGCATCCGTTCCACGCGATTCTGTCGCATCCGGCATTCATCCTGACGCCGCACGTTGCGTGGGCGAGCGACGAAGCGATGCAGACGCTTGCCGATCAGCTCGTGAACAATGTCGCCGCGTTCGCGGGCGGGATGCCGCGGCACGTGGTGTGACGCGCGTGGCGCATGGCGCTGCGGAAGGTGATTTGAACCGCGCAAACGGAACGGCCCCGCTCGATGGCTCGAAGCGGGGCCGGCTGAATTCGGGGGCTGCTTACGCCAGCGACTCGGCACGTTACGGGTTCGTGCATCCGCCCTATCTTGCGGCCGGTTTCTGAATTCCTGATGGGCTCTACTTTAAGGAATCCAGACGACCAGAGATATAGGACAAGTCCGAAACTGGATGGGGCCGATTCTGGAAACGTGCGTTTCGATCGCAGCGCACGGCGCCGACGTGACCGACGCGAATCTCAGTAAGCCGACATCTCGACGCAAGGATCGACCTTGGACGGCGAGCAGATGACCGAGTACTTGGCGCTCTCGCGCATCAGCGCTTCGCCTTCGTGCAGCGCGATCTTGATCTCGGGGTGACGCTCGTACGCGAGGAATGCCGAGCACACGACGGCGGACATCACGACGAGGGAAAACACAAATTTTTCAAGGGTTTGGAAACGTTCAGGCATGGTTCTGACCTATCTCTTAGGCCATGATTATATCTCGAAATAAGGGTTTTCCCTATAACCCGGCCCGCATACCGAAGATGCGTTCGGTCTTTGGGGAGCAGGTGTTCGAACCCCTTTTCGGTGAATCGGTGCCGAACGCGGGCCGCGCCGGTCGGATGGCGCCGCCCCGCCGCCCGCAGTCTTGCCTGCACGGGCGATGGTCGTCGATGGCTTGAAGAAACGAGGCGAGCGCGGCCCGCCAGGACGAAGCCGCGCGCACGCGGAATCAGCGTGCGCCGTGGCGCCAGCGCGTCACTGCGGCGCCGACGCGCCGCTCGCCGCGTTGCCGGGCCACGCCTTGCCGATCTCGTCGACCAGCGATTTCGCGGCGCCGGACACGATCGCCGCGTCGACGCCGGACGTCTGCCACGAGCCGTCGGCGGCTTTCACGAAGGTCAGGTTCGCGCGCGAAGGCTTGTAGTCGGCATTGCGCCACGTGACCACGACGTCGCACGAGTACGTACGATCGCCGAGCTTCTTGCAGTCGCCGTCGGGCTTCGCCGACACGACATCGGCCGAGACCGGCAGCGGCTGGCCGAACAGTGCGTTCAGGCCGCCGTGGTTTTCCGCCTCGAGCGCGCGGCGCACGGCGGCGTCGACGTCGCTCGACCCGGGGCCGTCGTGGAGCAGGTTGCAGGCGGCCAGCAGCGTCGATGCACCGGCGAGTGTCAGCAGCGTGTGGAGCTTCATGGATATCCGTGATCGGGTGAACGCCGCGTAGTCTGCAACGTCCGCGTGTCGTGCGCGGTATCCATTTGTAACCAATTGCACGGATGCGCTGGCGGCATCGCGCATCCGCGCGTCGCCCTTGTCTACTGCCGCTCCTGCTTCACGCGGCTCACGAGCTGCGTCGGGCTCACGAACTGCAGTGCGATCACGACCCAGACGAGCGTGATGGCCATGTAGATCATCGCCATCGCGTCGATCGACTGCGGTGCGCGCACGCCGGTCGAGAACACCGCGTAATACAGCGCGACGACGAGCGTCTGCGTGCTCGGCCCCGCGGTGAAGAAGGTCAGCTCGAACATCCCGATCGTGCGCACCAGCACGAGCAACCCCGCCGCGAGCATGCCGGGCACCAGCAGCGGCAGCAGCACGTAGCGGAAATAGCGCCACGTGTTCGCGCCGAAGATGCGCGCGGCGGCTTCGAGATTCGGGTCGATCTGCTCGATGAACGGCGTCATCACGAGGATCACGAACGGCAGCGCCGGCACGAGGTTCGCGAGGATCACGCCGGGCAGCGTGCCCGCGAGCCCGACCTTGTACATCACGGTGGCCATCGGGATCCCGTACGTGACGGGCGGCACCATCAGCGGCAGCAGGAACACCAGCAGCGCGAAGCGCTTGCCGCGAAACTGCACGCGCGCCAGCGCATACGCGGCCGGCACGCCGAGCGCGATCGACAGCAGCACCACTGCGCCGACGACCTCGACGGTCACCCACAGCACGCTCGCGAGCTGGAAGTCCTCCCACGCCTTCGCGTACCAGTGCAGCGTGAAGCCCTGCGGCAGCGGCGTGCCGAACCAGCGGGTCGCGATCGAGTTCACCGCGACGGTCGCGATCAGCAGCAACACGTTCAGCAGGAAGAACGCCATCAGCCCCCACACGAGCGCCTTCCAGGCGCGGCCGGCGAGATTGCCTGTCATCTTCTGCGGTTTCCCCGCGTCGACGCGGGGCGCATCGGGCGCATCGGGCCTGTCGTGCTTCGGCGGCCAGGTGCGCGCGGCATGATTGTCGGTCGCCATCAGCCCTTGCCTCCCGTCACCGCGCCCGCATAGAAAAAGCGGCGCGCGCCGAGCATCGACGCGACCACCAGCAACTGCACGAAGCCCATCACGATCGCGATCGCCGATGCAAGCGAATAGTCGTAGCTCTCGAACGCGGCTTCCGCCGCCGCGATCGAGATCACGCGCGTGGGCCCGGCCGGCGCGCCGAGCAGCACGGCCGACGGAAACACCGAAAACGCCTGCACGAACGACAGGCACGCGGCCATCGTGAGCCCCGGCACGAGCAGCGGCAGGTAGATCTGCCGGAACTGCTGCCACGGGTTCGCGCCGAGCGTTGCCGCCGCGCGCGCGAGCGTCGGGTCGATGCCGCTGATGTACGACAGCATCAGCAGGAACGCGAACGGAAAGCCCGACACGATCAGCGACAGCAGCACGCCCCAGTAGTTGTGCGTGAGGCGCACTTCGTCGGTGTACAGGTGCAGCCCCTGCAGCGCCTGCGGGAACCAGCCGTTCGGCCCGAAATACGTGAGCATCCCGTCGGCGACGAGCACCGTGCCGAGCGTGACGGGAATCACGAGCAGCGTCGTGACGAACTTCTGGTACGGCGAGTGGCGGCGCAGCGCGAACGCGACGGGCACCGCGATGCCGACGTTGATCAGCGTCGCCGGCACCGCGAGCTTCAGCGTGACGAGCACGGTCGGCCACATCGCGGTGTCGGTGAAGAACTGCACGTAGTTCGCGAGCGCGCCGCCGCCGTTCATCGGCTGGAACGACAGCACGAGGCCGTACGCGAACGGATAGACGAACAGCGCGACGATGAACCCGAGCGCGGGTGTGACGAGCCAGGCTTTCGCGTCGCGCGGCGTGCCGCCGGACGCGAACGTGCTCATGCGGCCTCCCGGTGTAACCGCGCCGCGGCTGCGCCGCTCATGTCGGCGCTCCCGGGTAGACGAGCGTGCGCGACGGCGCGACGCGCAGCCGCAGCGGCTCGCCCTCCGTGAATTCGCCGGCCACGCGCGCCCAGATCGGGCCGAACGGCGTGACCGCGCGGATCAGCGAATCGCGGCCGCCGTACTCGACCGTTTCGACCGTCGCGTCGAACGTGTTGTCGCCGCCCTCGTCCGCGCGCTCGATGTCGTCGGGTCGCAGCGCGACCATGACCTCTTTCGCGTCGAAGCCGGCCATCGGCACGCCGGTGACGCGAACGCCACCGGCCGCCACGTTCACATAATCGCCGGCCATCCCTTCGAGCGTGAACGGCAGCACGTTGCGATAGCCCATGAAACGCGCGACATGCAGGTTGTGCGGGCGCGTGTAGACGTCCTTCGGCGTCGCGACCTGCTGCACGACGCCCTCCTTCATCACGACGATGCGGTCGGCCATCGACAGCGCCTCGTCCTGGTCGTGCGTCACGTAGATCGTCGCGCGTTCGAGCTGCGTGTGGATGCGGCGGATCTCGGCGCGCATCTCGATGCGCAGCTTCGTGTCGAGGTTCGACAGCGGTTCGTCCATCAGCACGAGCGGCGGCTCGATCACGATCGCGCGCGCAATCGCGACACGCTGCTGCTGCCCGCCCGACAGTTGCCCCGGCAGCTTGCCCTCGTGGCCGACGAGCTGCACGAGTTCGAGCGCCTGCTGCGCGCGCCGCCGCGTTTCCTGCTTCGGCACGCCGCGCATCTTGAGGCCGAAGCCGACGTTGTCGAGCACCGACATGTGCGGAAACAGCGCGTAGTTCTGGAACACCATCCCGAAGCCGCGGCGCTCGGGCGGCAGCACGTCGATGCGCGTGTCGTCGAGCCAGATGCCGCCGCGCGTGAGCGGCTGCAGCCCCGCGATGCAGTTGAGCGCGGTCGACTTGCCGCAGCCCGACGGGCCGAGCAGCGCGATGAATTCGCCGCGCCGGATCTCGAGATCGAGCCCGTTCAGCGCGGCGACCTGCGCGCCTTGCGCATTGGTGAAGCTGCGGCACACGCCATCGAGCCGCAGCCGTTCGAAACTGTGCTTCATTGCGCGAACTCCCTCGACGCGGGCGCCGCGGCGCCCGCCGGACCATGCGTCACTTCGACTTCTGCGCGCCGATCTCGCGATCCCACTTCTGGAACGCGGCGACCATCGCCTGCGCGCTGAGCGGCTGCACGTGCGGGCGATCCGCGAGCAGCTTCGCGTACTCGGGGCGGCCGAATTTCTTGATCACTTCCTGGCTGTGCGCGGGCGCCATCTCGAGCGTCACGCCCTTCACCGCCGGGCCCGGATAGAAATAGCCGTCGTCGTAGGTCATCGCCTGTTGCGCCGGTTCGAGCAGGAAGTTCATCAGCTTGAACAGCACGTCGAGCTTTTCCTTCGGCACGCCCTTCGGGATCACCATGTAGTGCGCGTCGTTGACCCACGTCATGTTGTCGAACGCCTGGACCCTGAACTCGGCCGGCACGATGCCGAGCGCGCGCGGGTTGAGATCCCAGCCGGTGACGGTCACGGTCATGTCGCGCGTGCCCTCGCCGAGCTCCTTCATCACCGCCGACGTCCCGCCCGGGTAGTACGGCACGCAATCGTTCAATGCCTTGAGGAACGCCCAGGTCTTGTCCCAGCCGTTGATCGGATCCTGCGGGTTCCTGTCGCCGAGCACGTACGGCAGCCCCATCAGGAACGTGCGGCCGGGGCCCGAGTTCGCCGGGCGCGCATAGATCAGCTTGTTCGGGTGCGCCTTGCACCAGGCGAGCAACTGGTCGGGCGTCCTGGGCGGGTCGCCGACCTTCGCCGGGTTGTATTCGAGCAGCGGGCCGGCCGGCATGTAGGTGACTTCGAGGCCGTAGCCCTGCGCGAGATCCTGCATCTTGCGCGGGCCGGGTGCGTATTTGTCGAGCACGCCGGGGAACGCGGCCGCGTCGTCGGGCAGCAGCTTCTGCCACAGGTTCTGCTCGATGCCGGCGGCCAGCGCGTCGGTGCCCGTCAGCACGAGGTCGATGTCGGCGCGCCCCGCCACCTGCATCGCCTTGATCTTGCCCGGCAGCTGCGGCGCGGGTGCGTTCGTGAACGTGACGTTCGAGACGAGGTTCGGGTTCTTGTCCTTGAAGGCTTCGATGGCCTTTTGCGTGAGCTGCAGGTTGCCAGCGACATCGACGATGTTCAGCGAGACGGGCGCGGCGACGGCAGCCGCGGCGGACAGCGTGAAACCCAGGACGAGTGCGATCCGGCGGACACGGCGAGCGATCGGGGTGGCGTTCATGTCTCCTCACTTCGGTCGGTGGATGGGACCTTTCTTTTCAGGAAATCATGACGGCGTTATACGATGTCGGTCAACAAAAAACCGCCGCGCACGGGGCGGGACTTTCCCTGACAAACAGCTTCCGGCGGGCAGTAATTTGGTTGCTGAACGATATGGTTCGAGGAATTAATGTTGGAAGAGGAATCGTCTTGTGACGTCATATCTCCTGGGATCCATTCCTGATGGAGTGGATCCGACGCGCATCTGATATGGATCGGCACGCGTCAGACTCAGGCATTGCGTTGGCCGGAGCGGTCGGATATGAATTGGAGGGCGGGAGCTTGTATGAGGCAGCCGCGTTGTTGGCGACACGCATGCCCCGTAGCCGCTTGGTAGAGGGGCGATTTCAGCGAGCCAACGAAGTTTCCCAGATTGCGCTGAAATATTCGGCCAGCTCTTCGCTGGTGACGGTGCCGTCGGCTACGTCGACCATCAAATCTTCGAGATCGGCGAGGCGAGGAATCGAAATGCCCTGCCGCTCCATGTACGTCAAAGCGCAAGTCAGGCCGGTACGCTTGTTTGCGTCATTGAACACGTGGCCGCGTGCAATCGCGACGGCGTAGGTAGCGGCAATGCCAAATACGTCGTCAAGGCCCGCGTAATGGACATGATTTTCGACGCGATGGAGGCGGCCTCGACACCGCCCCGGCCAGCATGCGCGAAACCGCAGAGGCCGCCAAGATCCCGGATGATCTCGTCGTGGATGGTGATGACGTAGTCAAGATCCAGCAAATTAGCGGTCCTTCAACGCGATCAGCACGTCCCGGTGTTCGGAAATGACTTTTCGCGCCGCGCGAAGCACGTCGCTTTTCTCGGCTTCGGTCGAAGCCTTGACCTCGGTGGTGGGACGGATGATCGTACGGGGTTTCAACTCAACCCCGTACAGTACCTTTCGTTTGGGAGCCATGACAGCGTTCCGCCTAAAAAATCGATAACAATCAGCCGCTTATCCTGTCAACGGACGGCAGCTGCACGTCGCTGTCAATCATAGCCCCCGATGAGCAGGCGAAGTCAGCCCAGGGCCGGCAGACGTTGCTCGACGAACAGCCCTATCGGTCGGAACCCCTGTAACCCAACATAGCCACCTCTTCGATCAGCCGCTCCGCATCCCGCCACTCGCCATACCCGGACGCCGGGTTCAGGTGCCCGACCTCTCCCAGATCGACGAGCGTGCTGCCCCACCCGGCCGCCAGCGCTCCAACGCGTTCGAAACGCGCGAGCGGATCGTTGCGGCTCGCGGCGACGATGCTCGGAAACGGCAGCCGTTCGATCGGTATCGGCGTCCAGCCGTTCGCGGCGATCGCATCGGGCGCCGGATAACCGGCGGGCATCGGCGATTCGAGATCGGCCGGCGTCGCGAGCAACGCGCCGTGGATCCGGCGCGTGGCCTTGCGCGCCCAGTGCACCGTGATCATCACGCCCGCGCTGTGCGCGACGAGGATCACGGGGCCGTCGATTCCGGCCAGCGCCGCATCGAGCGCCGCGACGCGCGCGGCGCGGCTCAGCTTGTCGGCTTCGAGCGGCGCGACGGAGCGCGCGTTCGGCAGGCGCCGTTCGAGGTGGGTTTGCCAGTGGTCTTCGACGTGATCGCGCAAGCCGGGCACGATCAGGATGGTGGGGGCGGTCGTCAGGGTCATGCAGTCTCCGAAGCGTTCAGGAAAGTGGGGATACGCGCCGTTCGCGTTCGACGCGTGCGAGGTCGGCCACATAGCTCGCGCGGCCGATGGCGAACAGCACGGCGGCCATCAGCGGCACGACGGGAATCCATTGCAGCGCGCCGACGAGGCCGGCGCGATCGGCGACCCACCCCGTCAGCAGCGGGCCCGGCGCCATGCCGAGCAGGTTGTTGGCGAGCGTGAGCGTGGCGAACGCCGATGCGTGGATCGCGGCCGGCGTCAGGTTCGCGACCATCGCGCCCGACGCGCCGGACGCACCCGCGCCGACCAGCATCCCCGCACAGATCAGCGCGAGCTGCAGCGGCCCGGGCGGGAGCCGGAATGCAATCGCGAGGCACACGCCCGTGAGTACGCAATACGCGATCGCGGTCAGCCACTTGCGCTTGCCGTCGATCTTGCCGACGCGGTCGGTGACGATCCCGCAGCCGACCATCCCGACGCCCGCGAGCAGCACGAAGCCTGCCGCGAGCACCGCTGCGCGGTCGGGCGCCATCGCGTAGTAACGGTTCAGGTAGCTCGGCAGCCACGCGAACAGCGCGCCCGGCACGAACAGGTGCAACCCGCTGCCGAGATACGCGCAGATCACCGAACGCGAAGCGAACAACCCTGACATCAGCGCGCGCACGTTGCCGCGCAGGTCGCGCGGCGCGCCGGCGTCGCGCCGGCACGGTTCGATCCGGTACGCGGCGAGCCGCCGCTCGGTCACGACGCAGCGATACGCGACGAGCAACACGATGCCGAGCGCGGCCATCACGCCGAACGACCAGCGCCAGCCGAGATGCGCGCCGACCAGCCCGCCGAGCGCCATCCCGAACACGGAGCCGAATGCGCCGCCGGCCATGAACGCGCCGGTCAGCGTCGCGCGCAGCCGTGCCGGAAAGATGCTGAGGATCAGCGCGACGCCGACGCTGCCGTACGCGGCTTCACCGAGCCCGACGAGGCCGCGCGCGACGAGCATCTCCGTGTAATTGGTCGACAGCGCGCAGCCGAGCGTCGCGATGCTCCACAACGCGGCCATCAGCACGATGCTGCGCACGCGTCCGAAGCGGTCGGCGAGCACCGACAGCGGAAACGTCAGCAACCCGACCAGCAGCGCGACGACGCCGGACAGCGAGCCGAGCTGCGTGTCGGACAGCCCCCACGCGTGCTTGAGCAGCGGGAACACGGCGTTGAGCACCTGCCGCGACATGTAGTCCGACAGCAGCAGGCCGACGGTCAGCCCGAACACGAGCCACGCATACGCGGGCGCGCGCCGGCCAGCGGCGGCGACGTCCTGCATCGACGGCTCGACATGATGGATCAGCATGCGTGTCTCCTCCGGCGCCGGAACTCGTGCTCCGGCGCGGCTTGCGTGGCCCCGCTCCGTTGGCCGGAGTCAGCCCCCGCGCCGTGCGCGAGGATGGGTGCCACGCCACAACGATCGGCGGGCGGCGTCCCATGCGGCCGCTCACCCGGATGCGCGAACGCGCGGCGCTTCAGGCTGCCCGCAGCGGCACGTTCACCTGGCCGGAGCGGCGGTTCGGCGCCATCCCGAGGTGCGCCAGCGTCTCGTCGATGCCGTCGTACTGCACGCCGATCCGGTAGATCGCCTTCGCCTCCTTGCCGCTGGCGATGTCGCGGCCGAGTTCGCGCGCGATCCGCACGCACTGCTCGACCTGCTGCACCGACGTCATCCGGTTGCCCTTCTGGTCGATGATCGTGTCCTCGATCCCGCAGCGCGGATGCAGGCCCAGCGCCATCGCGACCGTGTTGATCGGCAGCACGTTCTTCATCAGCGATTCGAGCGTGATGCACGCGCCGTCCGGGCAGCGCCGCACGAATTCCATGAAGTTGTACGGATTCGGGCCGTCGAAGCCGCCGCCGATGCCGACCCACGTGACGTTCAGCGGGCCGCGATAGACGCCGCGGCGGATGATCCGTTCGAGCGTTTCCAGCGCGTGCATGCCGGTGAGCTGGAAATGCGGCTGGATGCCGGCCGCCTGCAGGCGGCGCAGGTGCTCGTCGACCCAGCCGGGGCCGGCCGGCACGGTCATCTCGCGGTACGCGTCCCACAGCGCGGCTTCGTTCAGCGACGTGCCGGCGATGTCCCGGCGGTCCATCAGCTCGGTGATGTTCATCTGCACGGTGTTGATCGCGACCGTCACCTGGTCGGGCTTCGGCGTCAGCTCGGCGAGCATGTGGCGCGTGTCGTCGGACAGCCATTTCGCGTCGGCGCCCTCGCCTTCCGGCGCGAACGAGATCGAGCCGCCCACCTGCAGGATCATGTCGGGCACCGCCTCGCGCAGCCGGCCGAGCAGCTCGTTGAACTTCGACAGCCGCTTGCTGCCCTTGCCGTCGAGCTCGCGCACGTGCATGTGCAGCACCGTCGCGCCCGCGTTGTAGCAGTCGACGGCCTTCTGCACGTGCTCGTCCATCGTCACCGGAATGTCTTCCGGAAAATCGGCGGGCATCCATTCGGGGCCGTACGGCGCGACCGTGATGACCACCTTGTCCTGGTTTTCCGGGTGCAGCGAATCGTCGAGAAATTGCATGTCGTCCTCCAGTGGAAATCGTTGTATTTCGGGCGTACGGGCGTGCGTATCCCGCCGCGCCGGGCGGCGGGCCCGGCGCGTTGCATGGGGTTTCAGAAATTGGCTACCGTGCTGGCGGGCTCAGAACGGCACGTCGCCGACGATGCCCGCGCGCTCCATCTGGCGCACGCACGGCGGGTAGTCCATCACCGCGTAATGCTGGGTGCTGCGGTTGTCCCAGATCGCGACGCTGTGCTTCTTCCAGCGCCAGCGCACCTGGTACTCGGGGATCATGGCCTGGCTGATCAGGTATTGCAGCAACTGGCCGGCGCCGGGATTCGCGTCCTGCCCGAAGCGCACGCGCGCCGGCGTGTGGAAGTTCGTGAAATGCGTGGTGAACGCATTCACGTACAGCACCTTCTCGCCCGTTTCGGGATGCGTACGCACGACCGGATGCTCGGCGTCCGGATACTGCGCCTTCAGCGCGAGGCGCTTGTCGATCGGCATCGCCGCGCCGAAGCTCGCCTCGATGCTGTGGCGTGCACGCAAGCCGTCGATCTGCTGCTTCACGTGTTCGGGCAGGCGTTCGTACGCGAGCACCATGTTCGCCCACATCGTGTCGCCGCCAACCGGCGGACCGTCGATGCAGCGCAGCACACAGCCGAACGGCGGCGCCACGCGCCAGCTCGCATCGCTGTGCCACGCATTCTCGTAGCGGTCGTTCGGCTGGTCGGGCGACTTGTAGATCCGCACGAGCCCCGGGTGCTCGGGATCGCTGCCGGCCACCGGATGATCCTCGAGCTCGCCGAAGCGCCGTGCGAACGCGACGTGCTCGGCGCGCGTGATGTCCTGGTCGCGCAGGAACAGCACGCGATGCCGGATCAATTGCGCGCGGATCTCGGCGAACAGGCCGTCGTCGTGCACGGCGTCGGCGAGGCTCACATCCAGCAGTTCCGCGCCGATCGCGCAGGTCAGGGGTTCGACTCGCATGCGCGTCTCCTCAGACGATGAACACCGACGAACCGGTCGTCTTGCGCGATTCGAGATCGCGATGTGCCTGTGCGGCGTCCTGCAGCGCGTAGCGCTGGTTGATCTCGATCCGGATCCGGCCGGCCGCGACGTGGGCGAACAGTTCGCCGGCCAGGTCGTTCTTCTCGGCCGGATCGGCGATGTAGTCGGCCAGCGCCGGGCGCGTCAGGTACAGCGAGCCCTTCATCGCGAGGCGCTGCGGATCGAACGGCGGGATCGGGCCCGACGCGGTGCCGACGCACACCATCAGCCCGCGCCGCTTCAGCGAATCGAGCGAGCCTTCGAAGGTGTCCTTGCCGACGCTGTCGAACACGACGTCGACGCCCGCGCCGTCCGTCAGTTCGCGCACGCGTTTCGCGACGTCCTCGCGGCTGTAGTCGATCGTGTGGTCGCAACCGTGCGTGCGGGCGATTTCGGCCTTGTGCTCGCTGGAGACGGTGCCGATCACCGTGAGCCCGAGCAGCTTCGCCCATTGCGACACGATCAGCCCGACGCCGCCGGCGGCCGCGTGCAGCAGGATCGCGTCGCCCGGCGCGAACGCGTGGATGCGGCGCAGCAGGTAGGCCGACGTCAGGCCGCGCATCGTCATCGCCGCGGCCGTCTCGCACGCAATGCCGGCCGGCAGCCGCACGAGCGGCGCGGCGGGGATCAGCCGTTCGGTGCTATACGCGCCGAGCGTGTTCAGGAAGCCCGTGTACGTCACGCGGTCGCCGACGGCGACGTTCGTCACGCCGGGGCCGACCGCCTGGACCACGCCGGCCGCCTCGACGCCGAGGCCGGCAGGCAGCGGCACCGGATACAGGCCGCTGCGGAAATACGTGTCGGCGAAATTCAGGCCGACCGCGTCGTGCCGCAGGCGGACCTGGCCGGGGCCCGGGTCGCCGACGTCGACTTCCTCCCAGCGCAGGACCTCGGGGCCGCCGGTTTCGTGGAATCGCACTGCATGTGCCATGGTGTTCTCCGTAGGGTGTCAGTCGGATGCGTGTCGCGCATCGTCGGGTTCGTTCGGTTCGTTCGCGCTTGGCGGCGTCGCGGCTGCGCCGTCCGCCAGCGATTCATCCAGTCCAGCCCAGTCCGCGTCGCCGAGATAGCGCCGCGCGGCCGGGAAAATCACGCCTTCCATTCGCCCCATCTGCTCGAACGCGCCGTGCGCGTAGCGGGCGAGCGCCGTGTCGAACGCGGCCGACGGCAGCCCTTCCGCGGCGATCCGCATGAGCGCATCGAGCGCTTGCGCGTCGCGCTGCCGCTGGCGGTCGAGTTCGTCCAGCTCGGCCGCGACGCACTCCGCACGGTCGCGCAATGCCGCGAAAAGGCGCGCTTCGGCGGCCGTGCCGACCCGGGCGTGCTGCAGGGCGGCGAGCGATGCCAGCGCCTCCTGCGGGTCGGCCGCGTGCTGTTGCGGTGCGTCCACTTCCGCGTGCAAGCTCGAGGCCATCAGCGCACGCAGCCACCCTTCGACCGCACGATGCGCATCAAGACACTGCGCCATCACGCGCACCTCGGCAGGCGTTCGCCGCTGCGTGCACACGAGCACCGGTACGCCGCTCGTCGCGAGCAGGTGCTGCCGTTTAGCGCAGGCCGCCGCGTCGGCATCGGGCGGCAGTGCCGCGACGCCGATCAGGTCGCAACCGAGTTCGGCCGCCAGCACGCCGGGGGCAGCGTCGCCGGCCCCCGGACGGCCGGCCCCAGGATGGCCGGCCCCCGCAATCACATGGGACAGCCCCTGCGCCCGCGCGGCCGCTTCCACTTTCGCACCGTGCTCCGGCAGCCGCGCTCCGGATAAACGCGAGTCCGGCGCGGCGCCGGGCAGCACGAACGTGACCCGGGCGCCGACCGCGCGCGCCAGTTCGAGCGCATGGCCGATCGCGTCGATGCCGCCGGGCGCGCCGTCGACCGTCACGAGCAGATGGCGGTACATCGTGCCGCTCCGCTTATCCGGCGAATGGCGCACTGCGCCGCGTGCCGGTCGATACGATCTTCATGGGGGCTCCTCGTGGTGTTCGTCATGCATCGGAACCCATGCTATCGATGCGGTGCCGGTGCGGCCCCACTCGTCGCGGGGGGGATTGACGCGCGAACGCGGTTCGACCGATCCTTCCCCCCACACCCACCCCGACGCTGGCCCGCACGGCACCGCCGGATTCCGAC
>NZ_SCNZ01000064.1:0-39918 GCF_005502655.1 Burkholderia sp. 4NA327C6
ACGGGCACGGGCGGCAAGGGCAATGACGGCGTGGCAGCGTTCGTGCAGCGCCTGCCGGGCGCGATCGGCTACGTCGAATGGGCGTACGCGAAGAAGAACAACATGGTCTACACCGCGCTGAAGAACTCGACGGGCACGGTGGTCGAGCCGAAGACGGAAACGTTCAAGGCCGCTGCTGCCGGCGCGAACTGGTCGAAGTCGTTCTATCAGATCCTGACGGACGAGCCGGGCAAGGACGCATGGCCGGTGGTCGGCGCGACGTTCGTGCTGCTACATGCAACGCAAGAGAAGCCGGCGCAAGGTGCGGAAACGCTGAAGTTCTTCGACTGGGCGTTCCACAACGGCAACCAGGCCGCCACGGAGTTGGACTACATCTCGCTTCCCGAATCGGTGGTGTCCGAAATCCGCACGCAATGGAAAGCGAAAATCAAGGATGCGTCCGGTAAGCCGATTGCGAACTGACGGGTCCGGACGAGACGCGCAATTGCGCACATTCGCCGCGCAGCGCAGGAGGACGCCCCGTTGATGACTACCTGCCGGAAGGTTCGTCACGACCGCCGATCGGCGCACACCGCGACGGCGAGCGGGCCTGATTCAAGCATGGGACGAGCGCACTGCCGCTCACGTTGCAATCAGCGGACAATTTGAACGATGAGCGAAGAAGTGATTCACCGCGCCGACGCGTTCCTGAAAGGCTGATGCACATGCGTTGCGAAGCCTGCACGAACATGCGCATGATGTCCGATCCCGTCGCACATCGCGGACTGGTGGAATTGCACAAGCCCACGAAATTGCGGCCGCTAGGTCGGCCTGCAATCGTCGTGCGACAGTATCGCTGCCGCCTTTGCACGACGAACTGGCTGGTGGAGTCGGATCCGTTGCGGTCCGGCGCCACCGAATGGCTCTGCCTGAACGAGTCATCGAACATTCTCGCCCCCTCTTCCACGCGGCAGCCGGACAACGTGGCAACCGGGCACGTGGGAGAAGCCGGCGTCGGGAACCCGACGTTACCGCCGAACCCGGCTCACTGCGATGGTGGCAGCGCGATTTTTTTGCGCGCTACGGCAGGTAAGGCGTGATGTTCGACAACGCACGAGAAACGTACGCCTCCTTCTCCCCGACCGGCGCCACGTAGTGCAGTGCGCTCCGCGCGGCTTCCTCGCCCTCCAGGCGCGCAATGATCCACGCGGCCAGATACTGCGAAGCAAAGCAGCCACCTGCCGTTGCGACATTGCCTCGTGCGAAGAATGGCTGATTGAGGACTTCGACGCCCGCCTCGACGACCCAGGGTTTGGTCGTGAGGTCCGTGCACGCCGGAATGTCGTCGAGAAGGCCAAGCTTTGCCAGAACCAGCGTGCCCGAACATTGGGCACCGATCAGTTGCCGGGTCGGATCGAGATTCAGTTGCTCCATCAGCGTCGCGTCGTTGACGACATCCCGGGTCTGAATACCGCTCCCGACGATGACGGCATCCGCCGCGCGTGCGTCCGCCAACGTCGACTGCGCCTGCACGGTCACGCCGTTCATCGATGTGACGAAATGCTCGGGGCATGACAGCGTCACCCGCCAGTCGGGCTTCTTGATTCGATTGAGCACGCCAAGCGCGATGAGGGAATCGAGTTCGTTGAAACCCTGGAAGGTCAGAATGGCGATGTGCATGGGGTGCCCCGGCTGAGGTCGGTCGATGCATATTGCCAGATCGGCGCGATGTACGGATTCACGTTGGCGAAAACGCCGATCCCGAATCACCCATACACGGTCACGTCGGCAGACGGTCAAACGATTCAAGGCACGACGGACGCGAGCGGCCACACCGATTGGATCAGCAGTCACCAAGCTGCGTCGCTGTCGTTCCATCAGCCCGGGAGCAATGCATGACCGGCCCCTACTCCCCAGGGTCGTCAAGTGGGGGCTCGAGCACCGGTGGCCAAACAACGCAGGCTGGATTGAGGGCATCCAAACTCTCCCCGAAGGATCGGAAAGTTCTGTGTCACACGTTCTGCGAGTGCCTTCGGATCGGCGTCGCGACGAAAGCCGGGACAATCCAGCGGCAGCGCTGCGTCGAAATGCGCCTCGGGCTACCCAATGAGGTGTCGAAGATACAGACGGGCGTTCCAACGGAATACCGGCCGGAACAACCGTACGATATGACGACGAATCCACCCCAGCCGATCATGGACTACGACGATCCGCTGGAGCCCAATTCGGGCATTCGCCAGTGGATCAAGGATGTGTGGCCCAGCAAGGGCAGGAAATACGAGAAAGGCGACGTCCGCCGCCCTGACGTCGTCATCGTGAACGACCCGTCGAAACCTCCGCAGCAATCGAATATCAAGACCGTCGTGGAAATGAAATTCCCCGGCGATCGATACGGCCCTGATCAGGAAGACGACTACATCGAAATCGCGGGCGGCCCGTCGAAGTTTGTTCACCTCGGCGCGGCTGATTGCGGATGCGGCGACGACGACGGCCAGAAGGAAACTTCGCGCTCGACGCAATCCGCGCGACAATCCGAGCTTGACGACTTGTTCGGCGGCAATAGCACCGCGCCCGGAGGCCCACCGCTCCCGACCGCGCCTTCATTGCCACCACCTGCATTCCCGCTCCCGCTTTGACGCCATGACGAACGACGAAATTGAAGCTTGGGCCAAAGATCCGCGCCGTGCGGACACCATGCCTTTCGGGCTTTACGAGCCCGCGCACCAAAAAGGGATCACGGGTGCCGCTCTTGTAGTGCGGGGCGTGCTTTACTTCCGCAACGGTTTCACGTCGGAGGTTCGGCAAGCGCTGGTGCGCTGCTTCAAGCAGTACAACGCGGCGATCGAGGAATATCAACACGCGCTCGAAGTGGCGGCCGGCCAGACGCCGTCGAAGTCCGGGCCGCTGCGCTGGTTCTATTCCGAGGGAGAAGAACCGATCCAGTACGACAAGTCTCCGGGATTCGAAAGTCTCGCGACGGGCGTTCCCTCCGACGAGGCCCTTGCGGTCGCGATCACCAGCGCCGACCACAAGCTCGCGACCGGGTTCTATGAATTCACGGTGTTCGCGCTTAGCGAAAAGAAGGCTGCACGGAAACGCGGTCTCGACGGACTGGTATTCACGGTACCGCGTGCGTTTATCGCCCATCGCCCCGGCGTGTTCGAGGCGATGTTCCGCGCGTTCGCAGAAGCGTTGCCGATAGTTAGCGGTCACGGCGGGCTGGCCGTGAACGTGCCTCCAATGGGACGGCGACCAAACGAAGCCAGCGAGTATTTCTACGCGCGCCGTTTCGGGCCTGGCATCGACGTCGGCGATCCAATGCGGTCCACCGTTCGCAAGCTTTACACGAAGATCAAGACCGTTGACTGGCTCAACGCGCTCGATGCGGACTTGGTCGCGGCTGTCGGTGGTGCATCGGCGCTCGGACTCCCGCCAGATTGGTTTGCCCGTATTCCCCTGGGGAACGGGGGCTTGATTATTCAGGCCGGCGTCGCGCCGCAGCCGGGCGTATCCAATGGACCAGGCATTCCCGTATCTCCACCCGCCGCATACGTCATTCTGAACCACGCGCTGCGGCCGATCATCGCGGATGAGGTCGATACGCTGCAAGACGGGACACTGGACAGTACCGCGCCCCTGCTAAATACGGTCGTAGCGACCGAAGGTTGGCTGCGTCGGTTCAACGTACAGGATGATCAACTCAACGGCTTCTGGGTCGAGCTACACAAGACGCCGAAGCTGCACGGCGAAACGGCGTGATGTTGCGATGAGGCAGCGCCTTGTGATCCGTCACACGCAACATCGCTGCCACCGCTTACACCCTGGCCCCCGGTTGCAATCAAAGACTCTTCAGGTAATCACGATTGCGATTCAACATCGCACCGATTTCTGTCAGCTTGGGGTGCGGGCGATTCCCGATCTTATGTGCAATATAGTCGACCATAGGCAGATCAACGGATCGATGCAGCTGCGGATACAGGACAATAACGCGCCCCATGCCCAGCGCCTCAATGTCCTCGGGGGCTAGACTCTCTCCGCTCGCGCACTGGATGCTCCAATTCATCGACTCGCCGAGGTTTAAATTGACGGCGACAGCATTGGCGACAGGGACAATCGCGATCGTAACTGCGTCTGGATCCCCCATGACCTTTGCGAAGTGCGGGTCGCGCGGCTTCATCCAATCGGTCGCCCCCTGCAGCTCTGGTACGTCTTCATCGGGCCGGTGCCATAGTCCCTTGTGCAACATGTTGGCGTAGGTCGTACTGAGAACTCGCTCGCCGAACAAGCAATGAGCCATGCCAATTGCCAACTTTGCCATGAACCGAACGTCGTAATGCACATACATCCTCACGCGATTACGACGCCGCGGCTTCGTTAGGCAATTCCGAAGGATGTAGTCGATCCGTGTCTTGTCCAGTTCGTCTGGGTCTGAAAATCCAATGACCTTCGGATCAAAATCGACGGTCGTACACATGATTTTCCTGACTCGCCGGCCTGCAAAAGAGTCGCGAAATGCTCGCAACGACAATGCTGGATTCTTGGGCGACCGCTCGCTGAATAGATAGTAAGCACGGCTGGCTGCTTTCTTGACTGTTCGCGGATTGCCACCGGAATACCAGTACAGTCTCGAATCGTCTTTGCGTACCCAGTAGATTTGCTCGCCTAGCGGGCCGAGCCACGCCTCACACGTTTCCCCCTCCTCCATCATCGGCGGCCGCAAGTCCGAATGCCCCATGCATATAAGTGGCAGCCCAACTTCCTGACTAGGATCGAAGGTCGAGTAATGGATCTCGCGAAGCTTGTCCGTGACGAACCAATGCTTCTCGAAACTGGCGTCGACGAACAGGCCCAAGTCGTTGTTGCAGCTTTTGCACACTGATCGAGTCTTGAATTCGTCAGGAACGCAGGCGCCGCCGAGGAACTGGGGAATCACGTGTTCCAGTGTGAGATCCTCTTTGCTCTTCGGCTTCCGGCAATAGATGCAGAGTGTCATTTCTGTGGCGTAAAGAATCACTTTTCGATGCGAGAGGCTTCGGAACCCGACGGAACTGTATCCATCCTTGGAAGCTGTTGTGGCGAAACCCAAGACAAACGCGACTGCGAACCATTTCCCCGGGCGACTTGCTCGTCCGACTGAGAAGCTACGCGGAAATTGCTCGACGCCGCCGCCCGCTTTATCGTCCTACGATCTATCATCGTGACCGAATAGGCGTCTATACGTCGGGGGCTGAAGATGGCACAAAACTGGAGCGACGACGAACTTGCGGCTGCCGTGGAAGCATACGCGAACATGGCGACGCTCGAAGCAGAGCAAAGACCATACTCTAAACGAAAAATATATCGCGACTTAGCGTCTCGGTTCGGCCGTACCGATAAGGCATTTGAGTATCGAATGCAAAACATCTCGGCGGTGCTGCAAGAAGCGGGCAGACAGTGGATTCCTGGATTGAAGCCGGCGGGCAATGTCGGGGCCAATGTGAAACCACGAATCATGTCGCTTCTCGACCAGGCAGCGACCAGGAAGCATCCAACCTCGCGAAGTGAAGCAGCATATCGTCCTAAGCTTGCTGCCATGCGGTCCTGGTTGATTGAAGTCGCACGCGACAAGCGCGTCGTCACGTACGGGCAAGTCATGGACGCATTCGGCATCGATCGGTTCAGCTTGCGACATGCAATGGACTACCTCGGCCATCAGGCCGACAATCGCGACGAACCGATCATCACCGCACTCATTGTCGGCAAAAAGACTCAGCGGTGCTCACAGGGACTGGCGAAAGAATTTCATGTGTCCGATGATGAAGCAGAGCGCCAGCGGCTTTACGCATTCTGGAATGCCGCTGACGAGGACAAGGCGGATATCGCAGCAGAACCCGACACACTGGAGGTCAGGGCGGCTCGTTTCGTCAGCGTCGAAAGCAGACCGGACCAGGCTGCATTTCGCAGGCGCGTATATTTGGCATGTAAGGGAGCGTGTGTCATTAGCGGTTGCACCGTCGTCAAGGCATTGGATGCTGCACACAAGCATGGGCGCAACTGGAAGCTGGGCCACAACAGTGGGAGCGATGGCTACCTGTTGCGCAAGGACCTCCATGCTCTCTATGACAATCATCTGCTTTGGATCCGCGACGATGGGGCAGTCGAACTACACCCTACCGTTTTCGAACACTACAAGCAGTTCGCCGGCGTGAAGCTATTTCTGGTAATTGCCGGTGACCGCCTATAATGCGAATGACGTCGGCGCCACACAAAGCACAAGCATGATCGGGGTAGGTTGCCAGCGTATCGTTGTATCTTGGATACATTGGCCAACGCATGCGATTGGGATTGCGTCAATAGGCCTAAATCCTATTGCATCTTTGGCGAACCGCAGAAAAAACGAACATCGTCAAGACCATCGGGGGTTCACATGCCAAAAGGACTCGACACGACGCAAAATTGCTCGCCCTATGCGGCTAGCATTCGCGCGCAAGGTTACGATTTTATCGGACGCTATCTCAGCAAATCCACCTGGAAGGTGATCAATGCCCCGGAAGCCTCTGCAATCAGCGCAGCGGGGCTTTCGCTTATCCTTGTCTATGAGGATGGCTCGACATCGGCCAGCTACTTCAGTAACAGCCGCGGTCAGAGCGACGGACAGCGAGCGGCGACGCAAGCGGCGGCATTGAGTGCACCGTCCAAGACGGCGTTGTACTTCGCAGTCGACTATGACGCCAGCAGCGCCGACATCAACGGCTGCATCACCGATTACTTCAACGGCGTCGCACAAGGGCTAGCCACAGCCGAAACGGATAACGGCTGTCCACCCTACGCGATTGGCGCTTACGGTTCGGGCAGCACATGCCTCGCACTTGCGCAAGCCGGTCTCGTCCAATACACATGGCTCGCACAGTCGCGGGGGTGGTCCGGGTACGATCCGAATCACCTCTGGTCGATTGTTCAGGGCATGCCGTCGACTGTCGGCGCCCTGTCTGTAGACCCCGATGTCGCCATCGGCAATAACTACGGCGCGATTCCGCCAGTGGGTCCCGCTCAGGTTGTGGGCATTTGATCTGATGTGACGCGGCGCGCAGCCGTCTTTGTTTGACATCCTCCGTCTAATTGAAGGCAGGAGATTCCCAAAAGGACACCCGCGGCATCCGCGCTACCCCTCCTCGCCCGCGCCCGAAGGAAGTCCCCTTCGGGAACGGACGAGGCCTGCCGCGCATCCTGATGGAAGGGGAAAGAATTGAATAAAAGATCTCCGGTAGCGCAATTGCCGCTTTGCATTTTGCTGGCGTCGCTTAGCCTTAGTGGATGTGCGATGTTCGACGGGGGATACATTACATCGCCCGTTTTGAGCCCGCCTTTAGGCGCGGGAGGAAATGGGAATTCGTCAGCGAATCTGCCGAGCGGAAAGGCGCCCCGCTCGCTCATTGATTACACGCCCGAGGAAGCGGAAGACTTCGCCATTCAGGCACAAAGAGTCGTGGCGCTATATCGGGCGGAAGCGGCCGGCGGACGCGTTTATTCAGCCTCGGGGCTGATTCCTCTATCGGCCTTCATCGCCTATAAAGGGCTCATCGGTAGCGCGACGAAAACGATCGCCGCGCTTACCGCAGGCGGCGCAGCCGTCTATGCTACTCGTAATTATCTGCTCGCCCCGCGCTACGAGCGCATTTACACGCGAGCCGAAGCAGCGATCCAGTGCGCGCGCAGTGAATATGCTGTTGCCGAGATGGCGATCGGTGCCCGACACGTACCCGACGACGTCCACGATGCAGTCGAGCAAGCATTCACCGCGGCAGACAGTGAACTCATGAAGCTGGATTCAATGGCCAAGAAGGCCAAGGTATCCATTCAACCGCTACGAGATCAACTGACCAAGGCTCGGCGAGACAAATGGGCGGCCGACGCATACTTGGAGGGCGGGTTGCGGGCGCATAAAGCGGCACTCTTCAAGGCCGTACATTTGATCATCGCGCAAGCTAATGAGCAGATCGCGGAGGATCAGCCCACCATCGCCGACGACAAAGCACTGTTCGGGTCCGCCTTCACGCTGCCAACATCGCTGCGTACCCCGTCAGCCACGCAGGCCCTGGCACTGCCGTCGGACACAAAATATGCCCGGGACACGGACACGCAAAAAACGGCGCTCCAAACTCAATGGAACGCCGCAGCTCAGGCGATAAAGACCGCGAATGACAAGGTCGTCCTGTATGTGCAGGCCGCGCAGCAGTTTCCGCCACCTCAGTCGATCGCCGGAGCGACCAACTATGGCGGCTGCGCCTACCAGCAATTGACCGGGGTTCGGCCGGCGCTCACTCAGCCGCTCACGCTCGGAGCGGCTGACGCGGACTCGAACCAGACGTTTCCCGTCACGACATCGACTCCCGCGTCGGTGGCGATTTCCGGCGGGACACCGTCGTCCTATGCCGCTGCAATCGCTGATCCGCCTACGGCAGCCGGAGCTATCGCGCCGAGCGCTAAAATCGAATTGCGCTCAGGCATCGCGTTCGTTGTGGTGACAGTCGACAGCAGCACGCCCAAGGATCGGGCTTTCAAGGTGGTTGTCACCGATGGAACCGGCACGCTGAAACAGTTCTACGTTCAGCCTAAGTGAAATCTTAGCGCGACACTTGGAATGACGTGCCGAAAAAACCTGTCGATCGTCATGAGATCAACACGTGGAACTGGTTCGACTCGCCTCTCGATATTGCTCGCTAGGCAAAAAACGATTGAATTTTCTATCACGAAAAGGTGCCAGATGTTGAGTCATAAAAAAATGGTGCAAGTAATTGCTCAGATATTGCAGGACGCAGCAGAAAAAA
Source organism: Burkholderia sp. 4NA327C6 (assembly GCF_005502655.1). Lineage (NCBI taxonomy): Bacteria > Pseudomonadati > Pseudomonadota > Betaproteobacteria > Burkholderiales > Burkholderiaceae > Burkholderia > Burkholderia sp. 4NA327C6. Next base: position 8,787 of record NZ_SCNZ01000064.1, read on the forward strand.
GGCGAACGGTCAGTTTTAAATTTTTATACGAGTCCGTTGGACTTCCCAAGCAAAGTACGTCCATTGAGCGAGGCGAATGCCATCGCGCGTTGGAAGATGCTGCCAATGAAATTTGCGATTTCCGCACGGCAAACTACACGAGCTTAATGGCAAAAAGAGACTCGGGCCTTCCCGGCGATGGATTTTTCGATACATATCGCCTGCACCGATTGATTGAATACAAATCACTCGTCGGAGATATTGCGACCCTTGACCTATCAGAACACGACAAGAAGATATTGACCAACAAAGAACGAGAGCGTGTCTACCGGATTGCCGGCTCTTAACGCTCATTTCGATTAGTATCGCGAGCGCCGCCTGACCTTTCCACTCCGAAGTATCTCACTGTAAAGCTGGGCGATGGACTTTGTTGCGGACGCGCTGGTGCATGGCCGACGTATTCGCATGTTGACGATCATCGACGCGTGGAACCGCGAGTGCCCGTATCTCGAGGCCGACTTCTCGCTAAGGAAACACTGATCAATTCGGCTTGGCGGTCATCGCTGACGAGGCCAAGGGCGTTGTAGAAAGAAGCTCACGGAACGGACCCACGACGATGCAGCGGCAGATCGGTTTTGCGGAAGCGGAAAGTGCGGGCAAGAAGCGGGTGACCAAGCGTCAACGCTTTCTGGCCGAGATGGAGAAGGTCGTCCCTTGGTCGCGGCTGCTGTCGGTGATCGGGCCGTATTACCCGAAGGGCGAGCGTGGCCGGCCGCCGATTGGCCTGGAACGGATGCTGCGGATCTACTTGCTGCAGCAGTGGTACGGGTTGTCGGACGAAGGGCTTGAAGATGCGCTCTACGACAGCATCGCGATGCGCGCCTTCGCGGGCATCGACCTGGCGCGCGAGAACGTGCCGGACGCCACCACGCTGTTGAAATTCCGGCGCCTGCTGGTCGAGCACGCACTGACGCGAAAGCTGTTCGACGAGATCGGCATCGAGTTGTGCGAGCGCGGGCTGATGATGAAGGAAGGCACGCTGGTGGATGCGACGATCTTCGAGGCTGCGCCGTCCACGAAGAACGCCGGGAAGAGCCGTGACCCGGAGATGCATCAGACGAAGAAGGGCAACGACTGGTATTTCGGCATGAAGGCCCATGTCGGCGTCGACGCCGACTCGGGTCTGGTGCATAGCGTGGTCACCACGGCGGCCAACGAGCCGGACGTATCGCAGGCCCACGCCCTGCTGCACGGTCATGAGCAGGAAGCGTTTGGCGATGCGGGCTACACCGGCGTGGACAAGCGCGAGGAGATGAAGGGCAAGACGGTGAAGTGGCACGTGGCGCTCAAGCGCGGAAAGATCAGGGCGATGCAGGAAGGTCCGCTGAAGGACCTCGTGATCGCGGTCGAGCGAACCAAGGCGCAGATCCGCGCCCGGGTCGAGCATCCGTTTCATGTCGTGAAGAACCTGTTTCGTCATCGCAAGGTGCGCTACAAGGGTCTAGCCAGGAACACGGCACAGCTGTTCAGTCTGTTCGCGCTGGCGAACCTGGTGATCGCGAAAAATCAGCTGTTGTCGACTCATGGGAGCAATCCGTCATGTGTGTGAAAAACGCGGGAAGTGAGGCCCGAATACGAGCGAAACTCACCTCGCATGTCGTCAAATTCCTACGTCAATCTGAAAATTGCAACCTGCCTCGTCCGTTATGCGGACGACAGGCTCATTGATCAGCGTTTCCCTAACGGGTGTACGTGTGGCGCGTGTGCTCGAGCAGTTGCGACAACGAGGACGATGTCCCAATCTGATTCAGGTGGATAACGGGTCGGAGTTCGTCAGCAAGGCGCTCGATGCCTGGGCGCACGAACATGGCGTCAAGCTACGGTTCATCCGTCCAGGCAAGCCGGTGGAAAATTCTCACCTCGAAAGCTTCAACGGCCGGCTGCGCAAAGAATGTTTGAACCAGCATGCGTTCGTTAGTCTCGACGATGCACGCATGCGAATTGAAGCCTAGCGCACTGACTACAACTCAGTGCGCCCGCATAGCTCCTTGGGGCAACTGGCGCCGGACCAATTCCGGCAATTGCGTCAACCGAAAACCGGCGAGCCCATTAAATTACGAATGGTGTACTCGGCAGGGTAAGGTCAAAGCTCGGACGCGAGGACGGCTCGCACGTGCAGAGCAAACGTCCGCTCAGCACTTGACGAGTCAGTCGAAACGCAAGCCCCATGCGCGAGTCGGTGAAGTTGAGAAGAAACCGTTTCATCCAACGTCCGGCACCGAAGTGTCGGCAGCGATTCCGGCCATGCAAAATCCTCACCGCTTCGATCGATAGTTCGTTCGTTACCGCAACGCTTCAATACGAGGCGGCTAGCGCGAGTCCACCTTCGGTGCGGTATTCAGCGCGGCGGCTTCTGGTCCCGTCAGATAGCAATCGCGGAAGCGCTCATCGACGCGTTCCCCCATCCGTTTCGAAAACAGCAGCGCTGCGTTGAGCGGGCGATGATTGATGACCACGGAATCCGTCTCGCCCTGTTCGTTCAGGTGCGCGATCACCACCGTTTCGATCGGCACGCCCTGGATCTGAGACCGATAGGATTCCATATACAAGCCGTTGCCGATCTCGCCCTTGTAGCTGTGATGCTGGAACTCGTAGAGCGCAACCGCGTGTTTGATCACGGCGAGAATATCGGCTCGCCCCTCGATCGGGCGCTTCAGGACGGTGGCTTCGAGCGTCGCATTTTCTGCGAGCCTCGCCAGCCAGAGCGGCGGACCGCCTGCGGGCGTCAGCACGGGAGCTGTGTCGTTGAATTTCATGTTGGGCGCTCCAGTTACGATTTGCTCGTCATGCCTGCGCTAGCGGCATCGAGCGTGATGCGCGCCTTCTCCAGGCGGCGTCGCGCGAGGCGTTCAACGCCCGCGCCGCGCTCAGACTCGCCGGCCAGTAGCGCGTGAATATCGGGCAGCGTCCAGATTGCGCCGCGTGTCCCCCAGGCGCCATCCGGAATCTCGGTCGGGAACACCCAGACGCGCGTCGCGACGTCATCGAACGGCCGGCCCTCCGCGCGCGCCACCGTTTCCGTGACGTTTCTGACGAGCCAGCGACGCGATTCGTCGGTGTATTGCCCTTCCGGTACCGACGGAACGATCCGGTAGCGTATCGTGGTCGTGCGTTCGCCCCCGATGTAGATCGCAGCCGGCCGATGAAGATGGAAAACGGTGACACGCTGTGCGGTCGGATTGGAGGCGTCGTACCCTTCCGCCTTGATGAGGATGTCGGTCAGTTCCTTGACGAGGCGCGCTTCGGCCTCGGGCGTCAGGGCGTCTTCGGGCCACAGTGCATCGATCATTGGCATGGTGCTGCTCCTGCTTTCAGGTCATTGGATGCGGCCATCTTCGGGGTTTACGCGTGCGGCCGGAAGTGGCAGCATCGCCATTATTCGTGGAATTTCAGACATGCCATGACCATCGTCCGCATCTGGGTCTATGACGGAATCCTCGCGTCCGGCGTCGCAGGCCCTGTTGACGTCATCAGCGCGGCGAATCAGTTCCATGCGCGTACGGCCGCACCGGGCGCGACATCCGCTCCCCTGTTTGCATGGCGCGTGGAATCTCTCGACGGACACCCCGTCACGGCTGCGTCGGGCCAGGTCATTCACGTCGACGGGAAGATCGACCCGCGCAAACGGGCGGACGCCGTTCTGCTGACGGCACCGTTTATCTCGAACATCGACGAGTTCATCGGGCGCCGCGAGCAATTGAACGCGCTGTCATCCGCGCTGCGGCGTCAACGCAAGGCAGGTGCCGTGCTGGCGGCTTATTGCACGGCCAACTACCTGCTCGCCGAGGCGGGCCTGCTCGATGGCCGCGCCGCAACGACGCACTGGGCCAGAGCCGCGGACTTCGCGCGCCGCTATCCGCGTGTCGAAGTTCGCGCGCAGGAACTGCTGATTGCGCAAGACGGCATCATCTCGGGCGGTTCCGTGACGTCGTATCTGAATCTCGCAGTACGCCTCGTCGAAACATTCGCCGGCGAAGCACTCGCCGCGATGACCGCGAAGGCGCTGTTGATCGACATGAACCGGACTTCGCAAGCTTCCTTCGCAACGCTTCTCGACGAACATGGGCATACGGACACGCTCGTCGCGCGCGCCCAACAGCAGATGGAAGCCACGTTGCAGCAGGGATTCCGGTTGAGCGATCTGGCGGCGTCGCTTGCTGTCAGCGAACGCACGCTCAATCGCCGCTTCAAGGAAGCCGTCGGGCTTGCACCGTTGGCGTATCTGCAGAATCTGCGCATCGAGGTCGCGAAAAGGTTGCTGGAAACGCGGCCAATCGGGCTCGAAGCGGTGAGTCAGCGGGTCGGTTATGGTGATATCAGCACGTTTCGGCAATTGTTCAAGCGCAAGACCGGGTTGTCGCCGAGTGAATATCAAATGCGGTTCTCGCGTGCTGCGGCCGAGAATAGGGAAACCGGGTCAGGCCGCAACGGCGACTGAGACCTCGCGGGATCATCGCGCCACAACCCTCGTCGCTTCCCTCCCTCTTTACCCGCACTGCCCTTTTGTATCTCAACGTATCTGCAACAGATAGGGATACGCACGCTTACACACAAGCGACTTTCGCACACAAGCGGGATACGTTCGTCCGCTCAAATACGCCCATCGCGAGCAAAACACCGCACCGCAAGAAACCGGGCTTACCGAGGGAGTGCATATGCAACACGAGTCGAACGGAACCGTTGAACCGGATCGCACTGCGAATGAACCGCTGAGCAGCCAGATCGCGCGCAATTGTCTGCTGACGCGCGCCCGGCAGATCTCCCGCGTCTTGACCTCCGTTTATGACGATGCGTTGCGTCAGTTCGGCATCGTGGCGCCGCAGTTCTCGTTGCTCGTGCTGATCGCGGAGTTCGGGCCGATCAGCCGCTCGGATCTGGGCCGACGAAATCATCACGAGCGCTCGACGCTGACCAGGAATCTGCAACCGCTGATCGCGCAGGGCTGGGTCGCCGAGGGCGTCACGGCAAGCGATGGTCGAAGCCGCCCGCTCTCGCTCACGCATGAAGGCAACGCGCTGCTCAAAACCGCCGCGAGCGCGTGGTCGGCGGCGCAGCGCCACGCGACGCACCTCCTCGGCGAAGGCTGCACCCATGAACTCATGAATATCGCGCGGAACTTGCCGCTGCGCATGGTCTGAAATTTTTCGGTCGGTGTTGCATATGCAAGATTGACCAACGTCTGGTACCCCTTCCCCCCTCGTCAAGGAGTTGTCATGAAAGTCGTCAAAGCCGCCGCCGTCCAGTTCAGCCCGGTGCTATATAGCCGTGAAGCAACCGTCGCCAAGGTCGTGCAGAAGATCCACGAACTGTGCCAGAAGGGCGTGCAGTTCGCCACCTTCCCCGAGACGGTCGTGCCTTATTACCCTTACTTTGCGGCCGTCCAGACGGGCATCGAGCTTCTTTCGGGCACCGAACATCTGCGCTTGCTCGAACAGGCCGTGACTGTGCCGTCCGCTGCTATCGACGCGATCGGCGAAGCCGCGCGAAAGGCCGGCATGGTCGTGTCCATTGGCGTCAATGAGCGCGACGGCGGCACGCTGTACAACACACAATTGCTCTTCGATGCGGACGGCACGCTGATCCAGCGCCGCCGCAAGATCACGCCGACGCATTTTGAACGCATGATCTGGGGCCAGGGAGACGGCTCGGGCCTGCGCGCAGTCGACAGCGCAGTCGGCCGCATCGGCCAGCTCGCATGCTTCGAGCACAACAATCCGCTCGCCCGCTACGCGATGATCGCCGACGGCGAGCAGATCCACTCGGCGATGTACCCGGGCTCGGCCTTTGGCGAGGGCTTCGCCCAGCGGATGGAAATCAATATCCGCCAGCATGCGCTCGAGTCCGGGGCTTTCGTCGTCAACGCGACGGCGTGGCTGGATAGCGACCAGCAGGCGCAAATCATGAAGGACACCGGCTGCGGAATCGGTCCGATCTCGGGCGGCTGCTTCACCACGATCGTCTCGCCTGACGGCATGCTGATGGCCGAGCCGCTTCGCTCGGGTGAAGGCGAGGTGATCGTCGATCTCGACTTCACGCAAATCGACCGCCGCAAGCTGCTGATGGACTCGGCCGGCCACTACAACCGCCCCGAATTGCTGAGCCTGATGATCGACCGCGCGCCGACCGCGCATGTTCACGAACGCGCTTCGCACCCGATGCTCGTCGACGATCAAGGCTCCGAAGATCTGCGCGCCCAGGCGGCATGACCTGCGAACTTCGAATTGCCCCCTATCGATGGAGAATTTGCCTTGAAAGCAATGATGAGGACCGGCTGCGCGAGCATGGTCGTTGCGGCGCTGATGGCGGCCGCTTCCCCCGGCTACACGCAGACGTCCGCAACAGATACGCCAGTGGCAACGCATTCGCGCAAGCAGGCGGCCGCAAAGACCGACGTCTCGGACAGGGCGCTGGTGAAGTCGCTGCCCGGATTCAGAACGGCTATGCAACCGTCAACGGCGTACGGCTGCATTATGTGGTCGGCGGCAAGGGCGAGCCGCTCGTGTTGCTGCCCGGTTGGCCCGAAACCTGGTGGACCTTCCACAAGATCATGCCGGCGCTCGCCGAGCACTACACCGTGATCGCGGTGGATCTGCGCGGCATGGGCGCATCGTCGAAACCCGTTGATGGCTATGACAAGAAAACGATGGCCGCTGATATCCATGAACTGACGCAATCGCTTGGATACGACAAGGTTGCGATCGCGGGACACGACATCGGCTCGGCTGTGGCGTTCGCCTACGCGGAGAACTATCCGGAAGCCACCGACAAGCTGGTGATGATGGAGTTTCCGCATCCCGACAATAGCCTGCAGACTTTTCCGCTTCTACCCGCCGAAGGCGCATATGGCGACAGGCTGGGTTCGGCGCGCCCGAACCTGTGGTGGTTCGCATTCAATCAGGTCAGAGGTTTGCCGGAGAAGCTGCTGGCAGGCCGCGTCCGGCTCGAGCAGGACTGGCTCTTCCACTACTTTCTCGTGAATGAGAATGCTGTCGACGCGCGCGACCGCGCCGTGTACGAGCACGCGTATGACAGCGCCGCCGCGATCCGTGCAGGCAATGCGTGGTATCAGGCCTTCCCTCAGGACGTCAGCGACAACAAGGGTTATGGCCAGTTGCAAATGCCGGTTCTCGTGATGGGCGGTCCCGCATACAGGTGGATGAAAATGGTCGTCGGAGAAAAGGCGGTCAATCTGAGCGCCCGCGAAGTAGAAAACAGCGGACACTTTATCCAGGAAGAGCAGCCCGAGCTGGTGACGAAGGCCATGCTCGGCTTTCTGGAAGGCACACGCGAATAACGACTCGATCGTCGCGTTGGTCAACGTATGCACACGCATGTTTTCATACAGAAGTGTGTACATGCATACATAAATGGAATGAAGTTTTTCCTTGAAAGGATGTGATATGACAACGAAACCTGCCCATGATCGGCCCATTCTCGTGACGGGTGCCGGAGGCGCAATTGGCGGCATTGGCCGCAACGTCACGACGTCATTGCTTGCGAAGGGCTATAAAGTGCGGGCGCTGGTCCGCAAAGAGGACGAACGCGCGGACGAGTTGCGCCGCCTTGGCGCCGAAGTCATGGTCGGCGATCTGACCGATCTCGCCTCGATGCACCGTGCGATCGAAGGTTGTTCGCGCGTCTATTTCGGCATGTCCGTCTCTCCAGCCTATCTCGAAGCGACCGTCAATTTTGCCGCGGTTGCACGTCATCATGGTGTCGAAGCCATCGTGAACATGTCGCAGATGACGGTCACGGAAATGAGCATCACGGAAACCACCGACAGTCCCCAGCACAAGCTGCACTGGCTCGCCGAGCAGGTCTTGCAGTGGTCGGGGCTGCCCGTCGTCACGGTACGGCCCACGGCGTTTCTCGAAACCTTCTTCCTGACGCTTGGCGCAACCGGCGTGCGCGACAACGACGAACTCGCACTGCCGCTCGGCAATAGCAGGACTTCGCCCATTTCAGCCGTTGACGTCGCACATGCCGTATCGCTGATTCTCGAAGAACCGGCGCCGCATATCGGCAGGATTTATAACCTGACGGGTCTCGAATCAACCGATCTCGAGCACGCCGCGCGCGTCTTTTCGGACGCGCTCGGCCGGCCCATCCGTTACCGGAATGTGCCTGTCGCGCCGTGGTCGGACAAATTACGCGAACTCGGCATTCCAGCTCACGTCGTCGATCATCTGGCCGTGATGGCAGACCTGCACGTTCAGGGCCGGTATGACCGCATCACGAACGACCTGTTCGAACTCACGGGCCGCAAACCCATGAGCATGTACGACTTCGTGAATCTGCACATCGCAGCGTTCACGCGCAACGCAACACGCTGATCCAGGGCAGGAGACCGATCTCATGTCAAAAGACACGCCCCAATCCTCATCGCGCCGGCACTTTGTCGGTATGGCGGCCGCGACGCTCGCGGCAGCCTCGCTGAGCCGGCTTGCCCTCGCGGAAACGCCCCGCGCACTCGGCAAGATCACCGAACCCGCGAACGGCGACAAGACGGCGATCCGGCCGTTCCGCGTTCATGTCCCCGACTCGCAGCTCGTCGACATGCGGCGCCGCATCAAGGCCACGCGCTGGCCGGATCGCGAGACGGTGCCCGACGAGTCACAGGGCATTCAGCTCGCCACTATTCAGGGACTCGCGCAATATTGGGCAACCGGCTACGACTGGCGCAAATGCGAAGCGCGTCTGAATTCGTATGCGCAGTTCATCACCGAGATCGACGGACTCGATATCCATTTCATCCACGTGCGGTCGAAGCACGAAAACGCGATGCCGTTGATTGTGACTCACGGCTGGCCCGGCTCGATCATCGAACAGTTCAAGATCATCGACCCGCTCGTCAATCCGACGGCGTACGGCGCGCCGGCTTCGGATGCCTTTCATCTCGTGATCCCGTCATTGCCCGGTTACGGCTTTTCGGCGAGACCAACCACAACGGGCTGGGGACCGGAGCGCACCGCGCGCGCGTGGGTCACATTGATGAAGCGCCTCGGCTATCAGCGCTTTGCTTCGCAGGGCGGCGATCTCGGCGGGATCGTCACGAACATCATGGCCAAACAGGCGCCGCCCGAACTGATCGGCATTCATGTGAACTTCCCTGCCTCCGTTCCGCCGGACATCCTGAAGTCGCTGGCCGCGGGCGACGCGATGCCTGCCGGCTTGTCGGACGAGGAACAGCATGCGTACGAGCAATTGAGTGCCAACTTCAAAAAGAAGCGCGGCTACGCTTTCGAAATGGGCACGCGCCCGCAGACGCTGTACGGACTCGCCGATTCTCCCGTCGCGCTGGCTTCCTGGCTACTCGACCATGGCGACGGCTACGGCCAGCCTGCGGCGGCGTTGAGCGCAGCCGTGCTCGGCCATCCCGTCAACGATCATTCAGCGGGCGCGCTGACGCGAGACGACATACTCGACGACATCACGCTTTACTGGCTGACCAACACCGGCATCTCGGCGGCGCGCTTCTATTGGGAGTCGCACGCGAATTTCTTCCTCGCGGCCGACGTCAACGTGCCAGCCGCGATCAGCGCCTTTCCAGGAGAAAACTACCAGGCGCCGAAGAGCTGGACCGAAAAGGCCTATCACAACCTGATTTACTTCAACAAACCCCAAACGGGCGGGCACTTCGCGGCATGGGAAGAACCGACGATCTTCGCGAACGAAGTACGCGCGGGATTAAGGCCGTTACGCGCCTGAAGGGCGAAGCGCTCCGACACGCGTGCGTCGGAGCGCTCCTCGATGTAATCGTGCTGGTCGGGTTCATGCGATGTCGTTCACATGGATCTGCCGCCGGGTTTGACCTCGGGGCCGCACGTGCACCCGCCATGACACCCTCGGCGAATTCTGGCCAGGTTGAACGAAAACTGTCCCCTTGGGGATCAAATCGTGAGAACGAAAATGAACAAGCTGATCAAGACGCTTGCCGCGGTCGCGGCTAGTACCGTGCTCGCGACGAACGCCTTCGCCCAGAGCGCGGCGGAGGTAGGCGTCGCCTCGCCGTACGCCGCCATCGATAACGAGCCGCCACCCAGACTGATTGTGGATCCCACGCCGCTTGCTCCAGGACTGGCTCACGGCATCGTCTGGATCCGATACCGGGTGGAGAACGTGCATATCGTTCCGGTGTTCGGGCCTGGCGCGCTCAACGTTTCTCCCCGAATCGGGCATCTGCACGTACACATCGACGACCTGCCCTGGGGTTGGGTAGAAGCGAACAATGTCAATACAATCAGCGTGGCGGGTCTGCCACCCGGTCAGCACAAGATGCTCGTCGAGTTGGTCGACGCTCAACACCACCTGTTCGCCGGATGCACCGAGTGCAGGAAGACGGTGACGTTCACTGTCCCGGAGGGCTCGTCTCATTCACACTGAAGGTGATGACAAGAGCCGCTCCGTTAGTCCGTCACGAATGACGCCCGACGCATCCTGAATTGTCATGCCGGCTTCGCTGTCGAACGTCGGCGTCAATCCGGTTTACTGGACGGCGAACGCGGACACTTGCCGGTTCGCCGTCAGCGTGTCGCTGGCCTGCACGCGGGGCCGCTTGCCGGTCGCCGGCCCGGCACGACCTGCGCCCCCAATGGCAAGCAACGATCAGAGATCTCCGCGCACTTCACCGGTTCCCAGCGCGTTCCGCTGCCGGTTGACCTCCGCCCAAAGCTCATCGCTGTCGTCGTCGCGCAGCACGACCATCCAGTCCAGTTGATCGTCGGTCACGTCGAAGTATTCCAGGATTTCCCGTCGAGCCGCGTCGATGAACTGCGCGTATTCCGGGGTTGCCTGGGCCCGCGCGTGCAACGCGTCGTATTCGGCATCGTCCGCGCCGCCGCCGTGCTCGTCGATATAGCGCGAGATCCACTGGTCCCGTTCGCGGTCGTAGTCGGCCTCGGCGCGCATCGCCTGCAACGCCGTGTAGAAATCCAGTTGGGCAAACGCGGCGATCGCCGCCGTTGTCGCCTCGTCGAATGGTGTCGTCATTCCATCTCTCATGTCGTTCAACGCACATCATCGCACGGGCCGCACCCGGGCAAGCGCCTCGAATACGGACCGCACGCACATGCCATAATTCGCCCGTTCCCGAGCTACCGGATAAATCGTGTCATACGCGAAATGATTTTGATCAGATCACTTGCCGCCTGTCTGTTGATGGCTGGATGTCTTGCTGCGGCGCACGCCGAGACATATCCACCCGAAGTATCGAGAAGCATCGACAAGCTTCAGTCCCAATGTGCCCGCAAGTCCAACGATCCGAAGGCGCCAGCCTGCATCGAATACAAGGCCACGTTGGCGCGCACCATTCCGTCCGCCGTCCAGGCATTGATGCATCAGGAAGAAGTCGCCAATGACAAATGCCGGAACGGCCCGGCACCCAAATTAATGCCTGACGGGCAATATGCACCGGGAAGCGCCTGCGCACAACGCGAACAGCTGATGAAGACCCTCCACCAGCACAACTGGTGCTGGGGCCATACGGACATGGATAGCTATCTTCCCGGTTGGGTGATCTGCCATCCCGGTGAATGGCAGTAAGGCCGCACCAAAAGCGGGGCACAAGGCCGAGGACCGGATTGCAAGCCCCAGTCCTCACCGGCGATGCTCGCACCCGCAGTTGCCGCAGCAAGCAGTCGAACAGGTTTCCCGGCGATTCGTCCAGTCTCTCGATCTGCCTTTGCAGCGCGAATCCTCACCGCCGCCCTGGCATCAGCAACAGGCGCTCGTCCCGGCGGACTTTCCTGAACCTTCCGTTTCAGCCTGAAACGGTAGTTCTGAAATTTGCGCCGACGGATCGCAATTGGCTGCAGATTCAACCCGACGACGTCACACGCTCGAGGCTGCCTTCAGCCGCCGAGCCGCCAGCCAGACTCAATGGCTGGCGAGCGGCATCCTCACGCATCAGGACGGACGTTTCCCGCGGGCGCCAGCGGGTTTGCCAGCCGGCTTGCGCGCGCCCGCCGCCGGCTTGCCGGCAGATTTGCCACGCGGCTTCTGCACGCTGAACGGGCTGCCGACGGTGTAGTCCGGTCCGTTACCGGCCGGCTTCGCGTGCGGCGCCGCAGCCTTGCGCTTGTTCTCGCCGCCTTGCGGACGCGGCTTCTTACCCGCCACCGGCATGGCCGCCGACGCAGCTTGCGGCACTTTCGGCTTCTTCGGCTTTTTGGGTTTCTTGATGATCTGGCCCGTCGCGCTGGTTTCCGGCACGCGGTGTTCGGCCTCGAAACCCGGCTCTTCTTCACGGCGCAGCGTTTGCTTGATCAGCGCTTCGATCGCGGCCAGTTGCGGCGCTTCATCCGCACACACGAGGGACACCGCCACGCCACTGGCGCCCGCGCGGCCGGTACGGCCGATGCGGTGCACATAGTCTTGCGCCACGATCGGCAGGTCGACGTTGATCACCAGCGGCAGGTCGTCGATATCCAGCCCGCGCGCCGCGACATCGGTGGCCACCAGCATCTGGACTTCGCCCGTCTTGAAGCGCTCCAGCGCACGCAGGCGCGCCGGTTGCGGCTTGTCGCCGTGGATGGTGTCGACGGCATAGCCGGCTTCGTCCAGCATCGCCGCCAGGTAATCCACGCCGTTGCGCGTCTTGACGAATACCAGCGCATGCTCCCACTTGTTCTCGGCCACGAGGTGCATGAAAAGATCGGGCTTGTTCCGCTTGTCCACCGTCACCACCCACTGCTTGATCTTGCTGGCCGTGGCATTGGGCGGGCTGACGCTGATGTTGACCGGACTGCGCAGGATGGTCGCCGCCATCGCGCGGATATCGTCGGTAAACGTGGCCGAGAACAGCAGCGTCTGGCGCTGCGCGGGCAGCGCGGCAAAGACGGCGTTGAGCTCGCGTGCAAAGCCGAGATCCAGCATGCGGTCGGCTTCGTCCAGCACCAGCGTCTGCACCTGATCGAACTGCACCGCGTTCTGGCGATTGAGGTCCAGCAAACGGCCCGGCGTGGCCACGAGCACATCCACGCCCTTGCGCAACTTCATCATCTGCGGATTGATGCTCACGCCGCCGTAAGCGGCCAGAAACCGCAAATCGAGGCCCTTGCCGTAAGCGATGAAGCTTTGCAGCACCTGTTCAGCCAGTTCACGCGTGGGCACCAGCACCAGCACACGTGCGCGGTTGCTGGACACCGCCGGGCCGTGTTGCACCAGCCGCTGCAGCAGCGGCAGAGCAAAACCCGCCGTCTTCCCCGTGCCGGTCTGGGCGCCCGCCATCACGTCCTTGCCACCGAGCACGGCAGGAATCGCCTTGGCCTGCACCGGCGTGGGGGCCTGGTAATTGAGGTCCTTCAGGTTACGCAGCAAGGGATCGATCAGGCCGAGCGAGGCAAAAGACATGGACGTATTCCGGACTAAAACCGCAATTCTAGCGGTTGCCGGGCGAATCAAGGCCCACTGCGCCCGGCTGGACGGCGCCGGCGGGGTGCGGCACGGCCAACCGGAAGCAACCACGGGGCGACGCAAAGCAGGCAAGCCCGGCACCTTTTCCGGCACGGATGCCCCCTTCGTCGCGACTCTGTCCGTTTACGTGCCCATCACTTCATGGCGGATGGTTCACGCCACTGGACGAGGAAACGGTAAATGCCGCGCGTCACCGCGTTCGCAACGAAGGAAGTCGAGCTTGCGCCGCTCGACGGTGCTCGATGACGAAAGCCAGGTGATAAGCTCGATGCCGGCGCGCGGTCGCACATCGACGCGCGCCAAACCCTGCCCCTACGACCGCCACGAGCCACCCATGCCCCTCGCCCCTTCCGTCCTCTCCGCGTTCACGCCGACCGGCAAGCTGCGCGCGTCGATCAACCTCGGCAACCGGATCCTCGCGAACCGCGACCCGGCGACGGGCGAACCGTTCGGCGTGTCGATCGATCTCGCGCGCGCGTTCGCCGAGCGCCTGTCGGCCGAGCTGGAACTGGTCGTGTTCGACACCGCCGGACAGTCGGTGCAGGCACTGACCGACGAGCGTGCCGATTTCGGCTTCTTCGCGGTCGATCCACTGCGCGGCGAAACGGTCGCGTTCACGGCGCCGTACGTGTTGATCGAGGGGTTCTATCTGGTGCGCGACGCTTCGCCGATCCGCACGAACGCGGACGTCGACCGGACGGACAACCGCGTGACCGTCGGCAAGGGCAGCGCCTACGACCTGTTCCTCACGCGCGAACTGAAGGCCGCGCAGATCGTGCGCGCGCCCACGTCGCAAGCCGTCGTGCAGACCTTCCTCGAACAGCAACTGGAAGTGGCCGCCGGCGTGAAGCAGCAGCTCGAGGCCGACGCCGCCAAAACGCCCGGCCTGCGCCTGCTCGACGAGCGGTTCATGGTGATCCGGCAGGCCATGGGCGTGCCGAAGAGCCGCGGCGAAGCGGCCGCGGCGGCTCTGAATGCCTTCGTCGAGGAAATGAAGGCGTCGGGCTTCGTCGCGGATTCGCTGCGGCGACATGGCATCTCCGGCGCATCCGTCGCGCCGCAAGCGTGACGGCACGGGGCGTCACGCAGCGATCCGGGATCGGTTATCGCCCCGCTTCCCGCCGGCCGCTTGAGCTTGCACGATTCGGCACGGTGGTTGCGGCCAGCCGGAGCGAGGCCCCGGCGCTCAGTACGACTTGACCGCCACCGTGGCCGGCGACTCGCTCAACGGGACGAACTGGCGCGTCGTGCCGTCGAGTGCGTCGATGCGCCCCATCTCGATGTCGTAGACCCAACCGTGCAAATTCATTCGTCCTTGCTCGAGCGCGAGGGCAACTGACGGATGCGTGCGCAGGTTGGCGAGCTGGGCGATCACGTTCTCGCGCACCAGACCGTCGAGCTTGGCCCGAGGGGAGTCGAACTGATGCGCGGCGTTGATGACTTTCGCGGCATCGGAATGGCGCAACCAGTTCGCGACAGCCGGCATATGGTCGAGACACGTACACCGTGAGATCGCGCCCATCGCGCCGCAATCCGAGTGCCCGCAAATGACGATATCCCGCACGCCGAGCACGGCGACCGCATACTCGACCGTGGCCGACACGCCGCCCGGCTCCGGTCCGTACGACGGAACGATGTTGCCCGCGTTGCGAATCACGAACAGTTCGCCCGGCTCACGCTGCGTCAGCAGTTCGGGCACCACGCGGCTGTCCGAGCACGTCACGAACAGCGCCTTGGGATTTTGGGCGGATGCGAGCTGCTTGAACAGCTCGACACGTTGCGGATAGACCTCGCGCTGAAAGCGCAGAAAGCCGTCGATGATGTCGCGCACGGGACTCTCCTGATACGAATTCACGGCGGGCGGGCAACGCGATCGTACGCTGCCGTCCGCCAGGGCGGCCGACATTATCGCAGATCGGCGACGTCGTGAAGAGGCTGGCGCGGACGTCGGCCAGCCGGACTCCCTCGGCGCCCCCCATGCGCGCACGGCGCATTCGATCCGGTCCGCCCGGGACCGAAAAACCGGCACGATCCCCGGATGTCCGTCGCACCGACGCACCACCCTAACTCGGCAGCGGCGCCCTTGATTCGATGCGGGGTTTCGGTATATTTGCGGGAAACACGAGGGGATGGCGCACTCGCAAAAACAGGGCGCCCTCAAACGACCAAAAAGCCTATAACCGAGAATAACGATCATGTCCGGCACCTACGACCTTTCGCTCGTCGTACTTTCCTGCCTGCTTTCGATCCTCGCATCGTTCACGGCACTCAATATCTCCGATCGCCTGAATCTCATCGGAAATCGTTCGATCTGGCCCTGGATCGCTTTCGGCGGTTGCATCATGGGGCTCGGCATCTGGTCAATGCACTTCGTCGCCATGCTGGCATTTCACCTGCCGGTGGCTGTCGGATACGACATTCCCACCACCGTCGCTTCCTTGCTCATCGCGATTGCCGCTTCGACAGTCGGCTTCGTCCCGCTCGCCCGATTCGCGCTGCATTGGCCGCTACTCATTGTCAGCGCAATCGTCATGGGGCTTGGCGTCGCCGGCATGCACTATCTCGGCATGCAGGCAATGAGCATCTGCTCCGGCATTCGATACCAGCCCTGGTTGGTCGTGCTGTCCGTCATCATCGCGATCCTGGCAAGCGGCGCCGCCTTGTTGCTGGCCTTCGACCTGCGCCGGCCGAGCGCATTCGGCAGAACACGCCAGATCGGTTCGGCCATCGTCATGGGCGTGGCCGTGTGCGGAATGCATTACTGCGGCATGGCAGCGGCCAGTTTCGAACGAGGCAGCGACTCGGCGGCGACCCTCGCCGATCTGCCCGCACCGTGGCTGGCCGGTATCGTCGTGACTTTCAGCCTGGTGATTTTCCTGGTCGCCGCCGTGATCATGGTGCTGGATGCGAGGATCAACACCCAGGCGCGAGAACGCGTTCAGGCGACATTGAGCACCCATCTCGATCGACGGAATCCCACGCGCTGACAGGGCCCGCTCGGTTTCATCCGGGCACGTCGAACTCGCCTTTCGCTTGTTCTTCCAGCCCGGCACACCAGGTGCACGAGCGCACGGCCGCTTCGGCGCGCCGCGCAAGCGGAAGGCGCATCCGGTTCTCGAGCGCGCCGCCCCGAGCATCCGCGCGCATCATCCCGATCGACGCACTGCCGCTCAACGGCAACGGCAAGCTCATGCGGCGGGAATTGCTCGCGCGGCTGTAGCGTGTGAAGGCGTGCCGGCGCGATGTCTCCTTCCCCGAAAAACCGCAAAATCTGCAAACCCGCCGACCCTACATTGCTCCTCCAGGAGCACGCAATTGAAAACCCGAACCCTGACCCAATACGCCCGGCGCATGGACCCCGTCCTGCGCTGGCTGGCAAGCCACCCCGACGCCGACCCGGATCTGTATCTGCTGGCCGACCTCGCGTGCTTGTCGCCGTATCACTTTCATCGCGTCTACCGCGCGATGATCGGCGAGACGGTGAACGCCACCGTGCAGCGCATTCGCATGCACCGTGCGGCGGTCGCGTTGGGCGGGACCGGGGTGCCATGCGCGAGGTTGCGCAGCAAGCCGGCTATACGTCGGATGCTGCCTTCAGCCGTGCGTTCGGCGCGACCTTCGGCCTGTCGCCGGGGCGCTACCGCGCGGCCCGCTCCGTTCCGTTCAATCCACAGGAGCTCGGCATGTATCCCGTTACCATCGAAACGTTCCCTGGCGCCGTACTCGCCGCACTGCCGCACCACGGCAGCTATCAGGCAATCGGCCCGGTCTTCACCCGTGCCTTCATGCTGGCCGCCGCCCGCGGCCTGGCGCACCCCGAGGCGATCGGCTTCGGCGTGTATTTCGACGATCCCGAGCAGGTGCCGGCCGACCGCTTGCGCTCGATGGCCGGCATGTCCGTCGCGCCGGACGCCGAAGTGGGCGACGAGTTGGAACGCTTCGAGATTCCAGCCGGCCGCTGCGCGATCCTGACCTACACCGGGCCGTACAACGAAATGGACCGGCCGTATAACTGGATGTTCTCCGAATGGCTGCCCGCGAGCGGCAACGTGCCGGCCGACTTCCCGATGTTCGAGCAGTACCTGAACGACCCGCGCAGCACCCCACCCGCGCAGTTGCAGACGCGCATCTGCATGCCGTTGAAGTAAGCGCCGCACGGCCCTGCGGAGTCACGCCGGGCCCGCCCCGGCGATGGCTGACTCCGGCCCGGCACGCCGCCGGAGTCAGCCACGATCGCCCTGGAGGCAGTTCACGCCAACAACGGGCTCGTTCTAGCCCAGCCAGCGCGCATCGGGCCAGTCGCCCTGGTCGAACGTAGCCTTCACGCAATCGAGCAGCACACCGACCACGCAGCGCACCGGCGCCGTGGCCTGCCGGCTGCTGGGCGCCGCGAGCACGATCGTGCGCCGGACGCCCGGCGACGCGAGCGGCGCCGCGCTCAGGGTGCCGCGCTCGACCTCCTGCGTCACGCCGACGGCCGGCAGGATCGTCCAGCCGTGGCCTTGCGCGACCAGCTCCTTTTGCACGCTCAGCGCATTGGTTTCGGCGAACACCTGTAGCGTCACACCCGCCTCGGCCGCCGCGTGCTCGATCGCCGCCCGCAGGCCCTGCGGCGCGGCAGGCAGGATGAACGGCTCGCGCGCGACCCGCTCGAGCGACACCGGCCGCTTGCGCGACAGCGCGGCCGACGGCGCCGCGACGGCCCACAGACTCTCGTCGATCAACGCCTTGACGTGCAGCGCGGGCGTCCCCTTCTGCCCGTACAGCAACGCCGCATCGACATCCCCCGCTTCGAGCCAGTCCTGCAGGTGGCCCGCGTAGCCGATCGTGAGCCGCAGGCGGATGTGCGGGTAGCGCCGCGCCACCTCGCCCGCCAGCCGCGTGGCCAGCAGGTCCGACGTGCTGGCCAGCAGCCCGATGCTCACGATGCCCGCCACCGGCCCCTCGGTCGGCTGGATCTCGGCCTTGGCCCGCGCGACCTCGTTGAGGATGCGGCGCGCGTATTCGAGCATCGTCTTGCCCGACGGCGTGAGCTGCATCCCGTGACGGCTGCGGTCGAACAGTTCCGTCCCCATGTCGTCCTCGAGCAGGCGCAGCTGGCGCGACACGGCCGGCTGCACGAGATTCAACAGGCTCGACGCCCGGGTGACGTTGCCCGTTTCGGCCACGGTGACGAACGCGCGCAATTGCTTGAGATCCATCGCGGATACCTCGATACCAAAAACTGATTCGACGATCAGGAAATTCTATTGTTTAAGAAATCCATCAAAACTTATTATGGCCTCGACCCATGCCGATGATGAGACACGATTCATGAGCGCCTCCGTTTTCTCCGCCCCCGACCAGTACCAGGCAATCCGCGACGCGGTTCGCGACCTGTGCAATCAGTTTCCGGCTGACTACCACCGCAAGATCGACGAGGCACGCGGCTATCCCGAAGCGTTCGTCACGGCCCTCACGCAGGCCGGCTGGCTGGCCGCGCTGATTCCGCAGGAATACGGCGGCCCGGGGCTGTCGATGGCCGAGGCGTCGGTGATCATGGAAGAGATCAACCGCTCCGGCGGCAATTCGGGCGCGTGCCACGGCCAGATGTACGTGATGAACACCATCGTGTTCAGCGGCACCGAAGCGCAGAAGCAGCGCTACCTGCCACGCATCGCGGCGGGCGAACTGCGCGTGCAGTCGATGGGCGTGACCGAGCCCACCACCGGCAGCGACACCACCAAGCTCAAGACCACGGCCGTGAAAAAGGACGGCCGCTGGGTCGTCAACGGCCAGAAGGTATGGATCTCGCGGGTCCAGCACAGCGATCTGCTGATCCTGCTCGCGCGCACGACGCCGCTCGACCAGGTGCAGAAGAAGAGCGACGGGCTGTCGTGCTTCATCGTCGAGCTGGACAAGGCGATCGGCAACGGGCTGACGGTGCGCCCGATCCTCAACATGGTCAACCACGAGACCAACGAGCTGTTCTTCGACAACCTGGAGCTGCCGGAAGACGCGTTGCTCGGCACCGAAGGCAAGGGGTTGAGGGTGATCTTCGACGGCCTGAACGCCGAGCGCACGCTGATCGCGGCCGAGTGCATCGGCGACGGCTACTGGTTCCTCGAGAAAGCGCGCGACTACGCGAGCGAGCGTAAGGTGTTCGGCCGGCCGATCGGGCAGAACCAGGGCATCCAGTTCCCGCTCGCCGAATCGTTCATCGAGCTGGAGGCCGCGAACCTGATGCGCTGGCGCGCCTGCGAGAAGATCGACGCGCGCCAGAATGCCGGCGTCGAGGCCAACATGGCCAAGTACCTGGCCGCGAAGGCCAGCTGGGAAGCGGCCAATGCGTGCCTGCAGACGCACGGCGGCTTCGGTTTAGCCTGCGAATACGACGTGGAGCGCAAGTTCCGCGAAACGCGCCTGTATCAGGTCGCGCCGATTTCCACCAACATGATCCTCGGGCATGTGGCCGAGCACGTGCTGCAGCTCCCTCGTTCCTACTGATTCCGGAAGGATTCCTCTCCATGAAGATGCTCGTACCCGATCGACCAGACCGGCGAGATCG
Organism: Burkholderia sp. 4NA327C6; assembly: GCF_005502655.1. NCBI lineage: Bacteria > Pseudomonadati > Pseudomonadota > Betaproteobacteria > Burkholderiales > Burkholderiaceae > Burkholderia > Burkholderia sp. 4NA327C6. The sequence continues at coordinate 28,786 of NZ_SCNZ01000064.1, forward strand.
TCGCGCCGCAACAGTACATCGCGGCCGGCATCTCGGGGACGATCCAGCACTTGGCCGGCATGAAGGGTTCAACGGCAGTCGTCTCGATCGACAAGCATTCCGAAGCACCGATCTTCAGCGTGGCCGACTACAGCCTCGAAACGGACCTGCTCCGGCCGTACCCGACCAGGTCAACGCACGCTGACGGCAAGGGCAGCCGGCACCTGAAATACCGGCGTCGATTGCCTGCCGGACACTTCCATCACCGAGTACGAAGCACCATGAATGTCGAGCTTTCCGAATCCTTCGACGCGTGGGTCGGCCGCAGCGAAGACCATACGGACCGGATTACCCGGGCCCCCGTGCGTCTGCTGCAGGCAACGCTGGACTACGCGAACCCATCCGAACTCCCCGCGACGCTGCCGCCACTGTGGCATTGGCTGTACTTCCTGCCGGGCGAGCGTCAGTCGAACGTCGGCGTCGACGGTCACCCGCAGCGCGGCGGCTTCCTGCCGCCCGTCACGCTGCCGCGCCGCATGTGGGCCGGCGGACGGCTGCAGTTCCTGCGCCCGCTGGCCGTCGATGCCCCCGTGCACCGCCGCTCCACGATCCTGAGCGTGCAGAGCAAATCCGGCCGCAGCGGCCGGCTGGTGTTCGTCATCGTGCTGCACGAGACGAGCGACGCCGAGGGCGTGGCCATCCGCGAAGAACAGGACATCGTGTATCGCGACGCGCCGCCGCCTGCCACTGCCGGCGCGCCGACACCTGAGCCAGCACCGGCGCCGACCGACGAACAGTTTTCGCGCATCGTCACGCCTGATCCGGTGCTGCTGATGCGCTTTTCCGCGCTCACCTTCAACGGCCACCGGATTCACTACGACCGGCCCTACGCGATGCAGGAAGAAGGCTACCCGGGCCTCGTGGTGCACGGCCCGCTGATCGCGATGCTGCTGCTGGAGGAACTGCGCCGCACGCACCCCGGCAAGACCGTTCGCCGCTTCGCGTTCAAGGCTGTGAGCCCGCTGTTCGACACCGCGCCGTTCACGGTGAACGGCAAGCTCGAAGGACATGCCGCCCGCCTGTGGGCGCGCGGCCCGCACGGGCAGCTGGCCATGCAGGCCAGCGCCGAACTGGAGTAACGATCCGACCATGCAAGCTCGCAAAGCTCAACCCGGCCCGCTGAGCGGGATGACCGTCGTCGCGCTCGAACACGCGATTGCCGCGCCGTTCTGCACGCGCCAGCTCGCCGACCTCGGCGCCCGCGTCATCAAGGTGGAACGCCCCGGCGTGGGCGATTTCGCGAGGGCATACGATCACCGCACCCGCGGCCTCGCGTCGCACTTCGTGTGGACCAACCGGTCGAAGGAAAGCCTCACGCTGGACCTGAAGCAACCGGCCGCGCTGGCGGTGCTGGGCGAACTCGTGGCCCAGGCCGACGTGCTGGTGCAGAACCTCGCGCCCGGCGCGGCCGCGCGCCTGGGCCTGTCGTTCGATGCGCTGCACGCGAAGCACCCGCGGCTGATCGTCTGCGACATCTCGGGCTATGGCGCCGACGGCCCGTACCGCGACAAGAAAGCCTACGACCTGCTGATCCAGAGCGAGGCGGCATTCCTGTCGATCACGGGCACGGCCGACGAGCCCTGCAAGGCCGGCAACTCGATCGCCGACATCGCGGCGGGCATGTATGCGTACACGGGCATCCTCAGCGCGCTCCTGCAGCGCGGCGTCACGGGCATCGGCTCGCACGTGGAAATTTCAATGCTCGAAGCGCTGGCCGAGTGGATGGGCTTCCCGATGTACTACGCGTACGACGGCCAGCAGCAGCCGGCCCGCAACGGCGCCGCGCACGCGACCATCTACCCGTACGGCCCGTTCAAGGCCGGCGACGGCCGCGTCGTGATGCTCGGACTGCAGAACGAGCGCGAATGGAAAGCGTTCTGCGATGTCGTGCTGCGCGACCCGGCGCTCGCGACCGATCCGCGCTTCGACGCCAACGTGCGCCGTTCCGAACACCGTGCGGAACTGAAGGCCGTGATCGAGCAGGCATTCTCCTCGCTCACCGCGCAGGACGTGATCGCGCGCCTCGACTCCGCGCAGATCGCGAACGCCGCCGTGAACCAGATCGGCGATCTCTGGACGCATCCGCAACTGCACGCGCGCCAGCGCTTTCGCACGATCGACTCGCCGGCCGGCGAACTGCGGGCGCTGCTGCCGCCCGCGACGATCGACAGCTTCGACGCGCGCATGGATGCAGTGCCCGCGCTGGGCGAGCACAGCGCGGCCATCCTGCACGAACTCGGGCGCACCGACGCCGATATCGATCAACTACGCGCCGCCGGCGTGATCTGAGCCATGTCCAAGCCCCTCGCCCCCGTCCATCACGCGCGCAGTCTGCTGTTCGTGCCGGCCACCCGCCCCGAGCGCTTTGCGAAGGCATTCGACTCGGGCGCCGACTGCGTCATCGTCGACCTCGAGGATGCGGTCAGCCCCGACAGCAAGGACGACGCACGCGCGCAACTCGCGCAGCACCTGCCGTTGCTGACGGCCGAGCAGCGTGCACGCATCATCGTGCGCGTGAACGCGGTCGGCACGCCGTGGCACGACGCGGACATCGCGCTGCTGCGCGACTGGGCCGCGCAACGCGTGGTCGTGATGCTGCCGAAGTCAGAAGACGCGAGCGCGCTGCGCCACGTCGCGGAGCAGCTCGGCGAGCACGCGCAACTCGTGGCGCTGATCGAATCGCTGGCCGGGCTCGATGCGGCCGATGCGCTGGCGCGCGACCCGCAGGTCGTGCGTGTCGCGTTCGGGCATCTGGATTTCCAGCTCGACCTCGGCATGCGCGCAACGCCCGACGAGCCGGAGCTGGCCTTTGCGCGCCATGCGATCGTGGCCGCGTCGCGTCGCGCACAGTTGCCCGCGCCGATCGACGGCGTGACCACGCGCACCGACGATGCCGAGCGTCTGACGGCCGATGCCCGACGCGCGCGCGCGTTCGGTTTCGGCGGCAAGCTGTGCATCCACCCGGCGCAAGTCGCCGGCGTGAACGATGCGATGGGCTATTCGGAAGACGAGCAGGCGTGGGCGCGCCGCGTGATCGACGCCGCCGCGAAACACGGCGGCGCCGCGTTCAGCCTGGACGGCCGGATGGTCGATCTCCCGGTGATTCGTGCGGCTCAGGCGAGCCTCGCCGGTACGCGGAAATGATCCGTCGCGACTACGCGGCAAGATCGGCGACTTCGACAGCCGGCCTCGCGCGGCTCGCGCCGAACGCGCTGCCGGGAAGCCCGGCTCGCCCTTGAACGGCGACACGACCGTCCCGCCGAAGGCGGAGTCGCCGCGACGGTCGCCAAGAGGCTCGCCCCCCGGTCAGACGCCTTCGACCAGCACGGCCCGAAAGCGTCCACCCTTGACGCGATGCTGAACAATGGCCTGGTATGCCGGGCTGTCGTACCACGCGCGCGCGGCGTCCGCGGACGGAAACTCGACGATCACGCCCCCTTCCGGGCCGTCGCCCTCGAGCGTTTCCTGCGGGCCATACGCGGCCAGCACCTTCAACGGGTGGCCGGCGATCGTCGCGCCGACCTTGTCCTGGTAGAGATCGAGTTCCTGCTGATCCTGCGTGCTTTCATGCGTGAAGACGATATAGGTCGCCAAGATTGCACTCCTGATGCGTTCGAGAATGATGGGACGATCCGGAGATCGTCCGCCGGACAACGACACTCATCCTAACCATCGGGCGCGCTTTCTCTTATCCCCCTGATTCCAACTCTCTATTCGAGCCGCATTAACAATGGACAATGGACGCACCCGATCGGTCGGGCGCGTGTCGCGGCCGCCGCGATGGCGGCAGCCTCGTCATCTTGTTCGCATGCGATGTCCATCAGCCATTCCCGGTGCTCGCCGGGTTCGAGACCTGGCAGCTTGCGTTCATGCCGATCGGACTGCCGGCCTGTGGCGGCGGGTGCACCACGCGATCACGGCGGCGGCATAGGGCGTCGACCGCAGCCCCAAAAGAAAACACCCCTCGACGAGGGGTGCATGAGCCGGATCGCGGTGCGCCCCCAGCCGCTTGCAAGTCAGCTGGGGGCGCACCGCCCGGCACCGGGGCCGTCGAGACGAAGCGTCGCGCTCACCCTACCCGCGCTTCGCCCTCGCGCTCGGCTTCCCCTTCGTCCGACCCGGTTCGCGCCAGCACCGGCTTGAGCGCCTGCCCGGTGTGGCTTGCACTCACCTGGACGAGCGCTTCCGGTGGCGCCGCCGCGACGATCGTGCCGCCGCCCACGCCGCCCTCCGGCCCGAGATCGATGATCCAGTCGGCTTCGGCGATCACGTCGAGGTCATGCTCGATCACGACGACGCTGTGCCCCGCATCGACGAGCCGGTGCAGCACGCGGATCAGCTTCGCGACGTCGGCCATGTGCAGGCCGACCGTCGGTTCGTCGAGCACGTACAGCGTGTGCGGCGCCTTCTGGCCGCGCCGCGTGATGTCGTCGCGCACCTTCGTCAGCTCGGTGACGAGCTTGATGCGCTGCGCCTCGCCGCCCGACAGCGTCGGCGACGGCTGGCCGAGCGTCAGATAGCCGAGCCCGACATCCTTCATCAGTTGCAGCGGATGCGCGATGTTCGAGATCGGCGCGAAAAACTCCACCGCCTCGTCGATCTCCATCGTCAGCACGTCGCCGATGTTCCGGCCGCGCCACGTGACGGCGAGCGTCTCCGGGTTGAAGCGCTGCCCGTGGCACACGTCGCACGGCACCTTCACGTCGGGCAGGAAGCTCATCCCGATCGTGCGCACGCCTTGCCCTTCGCATGCGGGGCAGCGCCCGTCGCCGGTATTGAACGAGAAGCGCGATGCCGTGTAGCCGCGCGCCCGCGCTTCGAGCGTATCGGCGAACAGCTTGCGGATCGTGTCCCACACGCCGATATAGGTGGCCGGGCACGAGCGCGGCGTCTTGCCGATCGGCGTCTGGTCGACTTCCAGCACGCGATCGATCTGCTCCCAGCCGCTCAGCGACTCGCAGCCCTGCCACGCATGCGTGACGTTCAGCGACGGCCGCGGCGCGCTGCGCGCGAGCACGCTCGACCGGCGATTGGTGGCCGGCGCGTCCTGCTGCGCGGCCTTGCGTGCGCGGCGCGTGGCCGGCGACGACAGCACCGAGCGGCCGACCGCGTCGAGCAGGTTCGTCATCAGCACGTCGCGCGCGAGCGTCGACTTGCCCGAGCCACTCACGCCCGTCACCGCGACGAGCCGCGCGAGCGGAATGCCGACCGTGACGTCGCGCAGGTTGTGCAGCCGCGCGCCATGCACAGTCAGCCAGGCCTCCGGCACCGCGGCGCCACCTTTCTTGCCCGGCGGGCTCACGCTGCGGCGCGGCTGCAGCGGGTGCGTCATCGGCTGCGCAAGCAGGCGCCCCGTGACCGAATCGGATTGCGCGGCGAGATCCGCGACCGCGCCCTGCGCGACCAGCGTGCCGCCGCGCTTGCCGGCGCCCGGGCCGACGTCGATGATGTGATCGGCGCGACGGATCGTGTCCTCGTCATGCTCGACGACGACGAGCGTGTTGCCCTTGTCGCCGAGCTTGCGCAGCGCGTCCAGCAGGATCTGGTTGTCGCGCGGATGCAGGCCGATCGTCGGTTCGTCGAGCACGTAGCAGACGCCCTGCAGGTTGCTGCCGAGCTGCGCGGCGAGCCGGATGCGCTGGGCTTCGCCACCCGACAGGCTCGGCGCCGCACGATCGAGGCTCAGGTAGCCGAGCCCGACTTCCTCGAGAAACGCGAGGCGGCTGCCGATCTCGCTGACGATGTCGCGTGCGATCTGCGCGTCGCGCCCCGTCAGCGCCAGCCCGTCGATCCAGCGCCGCGTGTCGGACACCGTCCATTGCGCGACCTCGACGATCGGATGCGCGTCGAACGTGACCGCGCGCGCGGACGGGTTCAGCCGCGTGCCATTGCAATCCGGGCACGGCTCGTTGCCCACGCCTTCCGGTTCCTGCTCGTCGGACGGCAGCGTCTGCTCACGGCCACGGTCATCCCCGGCGAGCACCGTGTCGTCGTACGCGGCGCGCTGTTCGCGTGTGAGCGTGACGCCGGTGCCGACGCAGGTCGTGCACCAGCCGTGCTTGCTGTTGTACGAGAACATCCGCGGGTCCAGCTCCGGGTAGCTCGTGCCGCACACCGGGCATGCGCGCTTGACCGACAGCACCTTGACCGTGCCGACGCGGGCGGTCGAATGATCGTTCTGCATCGCATCGTGCAGCCCGTCGAGCGGCGCGAGCAGATGCATCACGCCCTTGCCGAGCTCGAGCGTTTCGTCGAGCACGCGCCGCAGTTCGGCCTCGTTGTCCGGCGACACGACGATGTCGGCCACCGGCAGCTCGATCGTATGCTCGCGGAAGCGGTCGAGCTTCGGCCACGGATCGACCGGCACGAATTCGCCGTCGACCCGCAGATGCGTGCTGCCGCGCGCCTTCGCCCATTTCGCGAGATCCGTATACACGCCCTTGCGGTTGACGACGAGCGGCGCAAGCAGCCCGACGTGCTCGCCGCGATGATCGCGCAGCAACTGCGCGGCGATCGATTCGACGGACTGCGACGTGACGGGCGTGCCGTCGTGGATGCAATGCTGCAGGCCGAGCTTCACGTACAGCAGCCGCAGGAAGTGCCAGACCTCGGACGTGGTCGCGACCGTGCTCTTGCGCCCGCCGCGCGACAGCCGCTGCTCGATCGCGACGGTCGGCGGAATGCCGTACACCGCATCGACTTCAGGGCGGCCGGCCGGCTGCACGATCGAGCGCGCATACGCATTCAGCGATTCGAGGTAACGGCGCTGCCCTTCATGGAACAGGATGTCGAACGCGAGCGTCGACTTGCCGGAACCGGACACGCCGGTGATCACGTTGAACTTGCCGTGCGGGATGTCGACGTCGAGCGCCTTCAGGTTGTGCTCACGTGCATTGACGATCCGCACGACGTCTTCGCCTTCGATCGCACGCCGCTCGCGCGCCGCGTTCAGCACGGCCTGCAGCGGCTTGCCTTCGTCGGCGAGCGCCAGCTCGGCATCCATCGCGCGGTCGTACTGCAGCAGCGCCACGCCGGTATGCGATTCGGCGCAGGCCTTCACGTCGTCGGGTGTGCCCGCGCACAGCACGAGGCCGCCGCCGTCGCCGCCTTCCGGGCCGAGGTCGATCAGCCAGTCGGCCGCGCGGATCACGTCGAGGTTGTGCTCGATCACGATCAGCGAATGGCCGGCGGCGAGCAGCTTGCCGAACGCCTGCATCAGCTTCGCGATGTCGTCGAAGTGCAGCCCGGTGGTCGGCTCGTCGAACATGAACAGCTTCGCCCGCGCGATGCGCGCTTCTTCCGTGACGACCCGGCGGCCGTTGACGGCTGCCGCCGATTCGGCGAGGAAGCCGGCCAGCTTCAGCCGCTGCGCTTCGCCGCCCGACAGCGTCGGCACCGGCTGGCCGAGCTTCACGTATTCGAGGCCGACGTCGACGATCGGCTGCAGCACGCGCAGCACCTCGGCGTCGGTCGCGAAGAACGCGGCCGCTTCGCTGACGGTGAGGTCGAGCACGTCGGCGATGCTCAGCGCGCGGCCGTCGCGCTCGATGCGTACTTCGAGAATCTCGGCGCGGTAGCGGCTGCCGTCGCAATCCGGGCAGCGCAGGTAGACGTCGCTCAGGAACTGCATCTCGATGTGCTCGAAGCCCGAGCCGCCGCAGGTCGGGCACCGGCCGTCGCCCGAGTTGAAGCTGAACGTGCCGGCACCGTAGCCGCGTTGCAGCGCGAGTGGCGCCTTCGCGAACAGCTTGCGGATCTCGTCGAACGCGCCGACGTAGCTCGCCGGGTTCGACCGCGTGGTCTTGCCGATCGGCGACTGGTCGACGAACACGACGTCGCCGACCTGGTCGGCGCCCGTGAGGCCGCGATACGCGCCCGGCGACTCGGTCGCCTTGCCGTGGTGCCGGGCCATCGCCGGATAGAGCACGTCCTGCAGCAGCGTGGACTTGCCGGACCCCGACACGCCCGTCACGCAGACGAGCCGCTGCAGCGGAATCTCGACCGTCACGTCGCGCAGGTTGTGCTCGGTCGCGCCTTCGAGCACGATGCGCGGCGTGTTCGCGTCGACCACCCGGCGCGCCCAGTTCGACGCATGCGCGACATGCTTGCGGCCGCCGAGATACTCGCCCGTGAGCGTGTGCGCCGAACGAATGTCGCCCGGCGTGCCGTCATACACGATCGTGCCGCCGCGCTCGCCCGGGCCGGGGCCCATGTCGATCAGCCGGTCGGCCGCGAGCATCACCGACGGATCGTGTTCGACCACGACCAGCGTATTGCCCGCGTCGCGCAGCCGCTGCATCGCCTCGACAATCCGCGTGAGGTCGCGCGGATGCAGCCCGATGCTCGGTTCGTCGAGCACGAACAGGGTTTTCGTGAGCGACGTGCCGAGCGCCGTCGTCAGGTTGATCCGCTGCACCTCGCCGCCCGACAGCGTGCGGCTCTGCCGGTCGAGCGTCAGGTAGCCGAGCCCCACGTCGCACAGATATTTCAGGCGCGTGCGCACCTCGGCGAGCAGCAGCTTCAGCGCATCGTCGAGCAGCGCGCTCGGCAGCGTGATGTCATCGAAGAAGCGGCGAATGCGCTCGATCGGCAGCAGCATCAGGTCGTGCACGGTCAGGCCCGGCAACGCTTCGAGCTGCGCACGGCTCCAGTCGACGCCGCGCGGCATGAAGCGGCCGGCCGGCGCGAGCACGGCGTCCGCGTTCTCTTTCGAGCCGAGCCGCCATTGCAGCGATTCCGTTTTCAGGCGCGCGCCGCCGCACACGTCGCATGGCGTGTAGCTGCGGTATTTCGACAGCAGCACGCGGATATGCATCTTGTACGCTTTCGACTCGAGATAGCCGAAGAAGCGTTTCACGCCGTACCACTGGCTCTGCCACTTGCCGTTCCAGTCGGGCGACCCGTTGACGACCCAGTCGCGCTCGGCGTCCGACAGCTCGGACCACGGCGTGTCGCGCGGGATGCCGGCTTTCGCCGCGTAGCGCATCAGGTCATCCTGGCACTCCTTCCAGGCGGGGGTCTGCATCGGCTTGATCGCGCCGCCGCGCAGCGTCTTGCGCGCGTCGGGGATCACGAGGCCGAGATCGACGCCGATCACGCGGCCGAAGCCGCGGCACGTTTCGCATGCGCCATATGCCGAATTGAACGAGAACAGCGCCGCCTGCGGCTCCGCGTAGCGCAGGTCGCTGTCGGGATCGTGCAGGCCGGTGGAGAAACGCCACACCTGCGGCTCGGCAACCGCGTTTTCGGCGTCGGCCGGCAGCACGTAGACGTTCACGCGCCCGCCGCCGCGTTTCAGCGACGCCTCGATCGCCTCGACCACGCGCACCTTGTCGGCGCCCTGCACGCGGAAGCGGTCGGCCACCACGTCGAGCACCTTGCGCGGCCCGGTGGCTGAAGCGACCTCGCGCTGCGCCTGCACGCGCGTATAGCCGCTCGCCGACAGCCACTGCGCGATTTCTTCATCGGACACCGCTTCCGGCAGCTCGACCGGGAACGTGACGACGACACGCGGATCGTCGGCTCGCGTGCGTTCGACGAGCTCCGCGTAGATCGTCTCCGGCGTGTCGTGCCGCACCTGCCGCGCGGTCTTGCGGTCGAACAGCTCGGCCGCGCGCGCGTACAGCAGCTTCAGGTGATCGTTCAGCTCGGTCATCGTGCCGACAGTCGAGCGCGAGCTGCGGACCGGGTTGGTCTGGTCGATCGCGATTGCCGGCGGCACGCCGTCGACACGCTCGACCTGCGGACGGTCCATCCGGTCGAGGAACTGCCGGGCGTACGCGCTGAAGGTTTCGACGTAGCGCCGCTGGCCTTCCGCGTACAGCGTGTCGAATACGAGGCTGGACTTGCCGGAGCCCGACGGGCCGGTAACGACCGTCATCTCGCCGGTACGCAGGTCGAGATCGAGGTTCTTGAGGTTGTGCTGACGCGCTCCGCGAATGCGGATCAGATTGCTGGATGACAATTTGCCTGCCCGTCTGAATGAGTTAGCCAGAGTTCACGGTGCCGGAACGCTGCGGCGGATGCCCGCAGGCGCGGCGCACGGGCGGCCCGGGTCATGCCCGGGCCGCGCGAGTTCGACGGATACTATACTGTATATTCATACAGTTTTCCATGAACGTATCCGGCGGGCAGGATGCCAATGTGCTGGCGGGCCGGGGCGGCCTGCATCGTTCGGCGCAGGCGGGCGGAAGGGCAAATGGCGGGCGGGTGGCGCTCAGCCCTCCTCGGGCCCGATCAGGAAACGCTCGCGGCGCTTGCCCTTGATCCAGGCGGGCTCACGCCCACGCCCCGACCACGTCGACCCGGTGTTCGGATCGCGGTACTTCGGCGCGGTGGCCGCGGATCGCCGCGACCTGCTCCCGTCACGGCCGAAGACCTGCCGCGGCGTCAGTCCGTATTCGGCGACACGCGCCCGCACCTCCTGCAGAACGGTCTCCAGTTCGGCCTGCCGTGCCTCCTCGGCACGCCGCATCAGCTCATCGGCTTGCGCCTTCAATTCACGATAACCCGACATCCTTTTCCTCCCGATTGTTCCAGCGTCATGAAAAGCCGAACGGGACACGCGCGCCCGACGGATCGTTGTTTCATCGACGACGGGTGCCGCGTGCGCGTGCGGCACGCCGTCGGCCCGGTCCCCATCGCTGCCGGACGCGTCGACGACACGCGCCCGCGCGTCGCTCAAAACGGCAGCTTGACGTCCGGCTTCGCGGCCGTCAGCACGCGGCGGAAGTCCTCCTGGATACGCTTGAGCCCTTCCTGCGTCTCCGACTCGAAGCGCATCACGACCACCGGCGTCGTGTTCGACGAACGCGCGAGGCCGAAGCCGTCCGGGTACTCGACGCGCAGGCCGTCGATCGTCACGACTTCCTCGGCGCCGTCGAACTTCGCCTCTTTCTGCAGCTTGTCGATCAGGCGGAAGTTCTCGCCTTCGTCGAGCCACAGCTGCAGTTCTGGCGTGCTCATCGCGTCCGGCAGCCCGTTCAGCAGCGCGCTCGGGTCGGCCGTCTTCGCGAGGATCTCGAGCAGGCGCGCGCCCGTGTAGAGACCGTCGTCGAAGCCGTACCAGCGATCCTTGAAGAACACGTGGCCGCT
>NZ_SCNZ01000065.1:0-37536 GCF_005502655.1 Burkholderia sp. 4NA327C6
GGATCATGAAGATGATACCGAGCGCGGGCGGTACGACGAGCCCCAGACGCGCTGCGGCGCGCTGCTGATTCTCGAACTGGCCGCCCCAGCTGATCCGGTAACCCGAAGGCAGTTGGACCGCGGTCGCTACTTTCTGCTTGGCTTCCTCGACGAAACCGACCAGGTCGCGTCCGTCGACGTTGGCGATGACGACGCTGTAACGGCTGCCGAGCTCGCGATTGACCTGTACGGGGCCGGTGTCCCGTTGCAGCCGCGCAAGCGACTGCAACGGCACCGACTGGCCGTCGGGCGTCGCGATGTGCATCGCGGCGAACTCAGCGGGCGAAAGCCGCATGAGATCCGGGCCGCGCAGTACGATCGGGATGCGCCGCATGCCGTCGATGACGGTGCCCGCCCGCTGCCCCTCGATCTGCGCGCGCAACGCGTCCTGAACGTCTTCGACCGAGAGCCCGTAAGCGCCTGCGGCCAACCGGTCGACGACGACTCGCAGGTACTGCACGCCGTCGTTCTGCACGGTGTAGACGTCCTGGCTGCCGGCGACGGTTTTCATCGTCGCTTCAATCTTGGCGGCGATCGCATTGAGCGTGCCGAGATCGGGCCCGAACACCTTGATTGCGAGGTCGCCACGCACGCCGATGATCATTTCCGACACGCGCATGTCGATCGGCTGCGTGAAGCTGTAGCTGATGCCCGGCATCTGGTCGAGTACGGTGCGGACTTTCGCGGTGAGCGCGTCCTTGTCGGCCAGTTGCCATTCCGAGCGCGGCTTCAGCACGAGGAACGTGTCGGTCTGGTTCAGACCCATCGGATCCAGGCCGATTTCGTCCGAACCGGCGCGCGCGACGACGCCGGTGATCTCGGGGATGTTTTTCATCAGCGCCTGGTGGATTTTCAGATCAAGTGCTGCCGACTCCTCGAGGCTGACGGAGGGCAGCTTCTCGATGCCGACGATCATGTCGCCTTCGTCCATGGTCGGCAGAAACGTCTTGCCGACGCTCAGATAGACGAGCGACGCGCCCGCGAGCAGCGCGACCGCCACCGAATACACCAGCTTCTCGCGCTTCAGCGCAGCGGCGAGCAGCGGTTCGTATACGCGCAGCAGCTTGCGCACCAGCCACGGGTCGTCGTGTGACACGCGGGTCAGCAGGTACGACGCGATCACCGGAATGACGGTGAGCGACAGCAGGAGCGAACCGGCGAGCGCGAAGACGATCGTCATCGCCACGGGAACGAAGAACTTGCCTTCGAGATCCTGCAGCGTCAGCAGCGGCAGGAACACCGTCACGATGATCAGCACGCCGGCCGCGACCGGCGCGGCGACTTCGCGAACCGCCCGCATCACGATGTGCAGCCGGGGCAGTCGGCCCGCCGTCTTGTCCTCACCGAGATGCTGGACGACGTTCTCGACGACGACGACTGCGGCATCCACCAGCATGCCCAGAGCGATCGCGAGGCCGCCGAGACTCATGAGGTTGGCCGACATCCCGGTGAGCCGCATCGCGATGAACGTCCACAGCGCCGCCAGCGGAAGTACGACGGCGACCGTCACGGCGGCTCGCACGTTGCCGAGGAAGGCGCCGAGCAGGATCAGCACGAGCACTGTCGCTTCAAGCAGTGCGCGCGACACCGTGCCTACCGCTTTCTCGACGAGTTGGGCACGGTTGTAAAAGGGCTTGACAGTGACGCCTCGGGGCAACGTCGGCTGCAGTTCGTCCAGCTTGCGCGTGACACCCTCGACGACCTTCTGAGCGTTGGCGCCCGCGAGACCCAGCACGAGACCCTCGACAGCTTCCTCCTTGCCGTCCTTGGTGACCACACCGTAGCGCGTGACGCTGCCCATGCGTACGTCCGCGACGTCGCCGAGCCGCACCGGCACGCCGTCCTTGCGAGCCACTACGACCGCGCGGATGTCGTCCGCGGTCTTCAGGCTGCCCTCCGTGCGCACGAGCAGGACTTCGTCCCCTTCGCCGAGGCGGCCGGCGCCGTCGTTACGGTTGTTCTGCTCGATCGCCGTGCGCAGCGCAGCGGTCGAGAGGCCCATCGCGCTCAGGCGCGACAGGTTGGGCACGATCTCGAAGCTACGCACCTTGCCGCCGAGGGCGTTCACATCGGCCACGCCCGGCACGGTTCGCAGCGCGGGCCGGATGAGCCAGTCGAGTACCGTGCGACGCTCTTCCAGCGACATCGTCGGCGCCTCGACGGTGAACTGATACATTTCGCCGAGCGGCGTCGTGATCGGAGCCATGCCGCCCGAGAGTCCCGGCGGCAGGTCGCCCTGGATATTGGACAGACGCTCCGCGACTTGCTGGCGGGCCCAATAGATGTCGGTGCCGTCCTCGAAATCGACGGTCACGTCGACGATGCCGTACTTCGACACTGAACGCAGCATCTTCTGGCGCGGTATGCCGAGCATCTCGACCTCGATCGGCGCGGCGATGCGGCTCTCCACTTCCTCGGGCGTCATTCCCGGCGCTTTGAGGATGACCTTGACCTGCGTGCTCGACACGTCCGGAAACGCGTCGATTGGCAGATTACGGAACGAGTACCAGCCGAACCCCGCGAGCAATGCGGCGGCAAGCAGCACGAACAGGCGCTGCGAGAGCGCGAACTGAACGAGTCGCGTGAGCATCACTCGCCTCCGCCCTTGCCGAGCCACGCCGCTTTCAGCGCGATCACGGAGGATACGGCCACTTCCTGTCCGGATTTCAGGCCGCCCTGTACCCGAACCGACTGGCCCGCGCTCGAGACGACGTTGACGGGCGTCGCGACGAAGCCCCTGGCGCTGCGCAGGAACACGTAGGCCGCGTCGCCTTGGCGCGTGACCGCCTGCAGCGGCAGGGTCCATCCCGTCGCGGCTGGGAGCGGTGCGTTGACTTGCAGCGCTTCGCCCGGCCGAAGCTTGTCCATGCCCTTGGTGACGCGCGCCCGCACGGTCATCGTCTGACTCTCGCCGATCAGGCCGCCGGTGGACTGCGCCACGGCGGCGACGTCGCGGCCCACCGCGGTGAATTCGCTGCCGCGGGCAACGACAGCGCTCGCCGGCAACTGAATCTCGAGCCACATTTCCCGCATATCGGCGATCCGCGCGAGCGGATCGGCTTCCTTGACGCGCTGCCCGGGTTTCGCGTCCACGGTCGCGACGAGCCCCTCGCGCTTCGCTCTGACCACGAGTGCATCGTCCGGGCGGCCGCCCGATGCGACCCGCCGGATAACGGCCGACTCCGCGCCGGCCAGTCGCATGGCGGCCTCGGCCTGGCGGATGGCGGCCGTCGCGGTGCTGGCGGCCATCTGCGCCTCCTGGACGCGCCGCTCAGGGATGATGCCTTCGGCGAACAGCGCCTTTTCTCGATTCAGGGTCTGGTTTGTCAGACGCGCCTTCGACGCGGATTCCATCAGCTTGAGTTGCAGGTCGCCATACGACGGGCTGACCAGACGAAGCAGCGGCTGCCCGGTCTTCACGAACTCCTGTGGGCTGACCATGAGCTGGTCCACGATGCCGTCGACCGGGGCGCTGACCATGATGTCGAGATGAGGCGGTAGCACGGCGCGCGCCGGTGCCGCGAGACCGGGCGCGACACCCGGCGTGTCGAGCTTCTGTACGGTGACGCCGAGGGCTTTCATCTGCGATGGCGATACCGCGAATTCGGCGGCGGGCTCGGCGGCCAGACTGGGCACGCTGAGTCCCACGGACATCGCCGTGCATGACAGAGCGCGCAGCAATGCACGCCTCCTGAAAAATCGAGACATGAAAAACTCCGAAGGAATCAGTGCGTAATTCAGGAAAATTCGCGCAATACGGAAATTAGGTCAGCGACCACGTCCGGGGAGCCGAGTGCAGCGGCAGCGAGCAAGCGTGCCGTGTCGGCAAGCAACGCGTGGGCAAAGCCAATCCACTGCGCCACCAATGGCGTCGCAAGTGCGAGCGAGCGGTATCCGGATTGAGCACCACCGCATGGGGGCGGACGTGCTTCAACCGGAATCTGGTACTGGCGTGGGTGGATCCAGGTATAGCGATGGCACGCGCAGTCCTGAAGCCGCCGAACCGGATCAATCGAGAGGGGTGCGATTCGCGTGCGTTGCGGAAGCGGCGTCGAACTGCATGCCGCCATAGAGCACCTTGTTTCGCGCGATGGTCGAAGCGCTTGGCGGGTAGTCATTTCGGCTGTATGGCACCAATCCGTCGCGGTAGGCTTGAACGAGTTCGGCGCGAACCTGCTCGCGCGTTTTGCCCGGCGTGCCGGACGACGTTTGTGCGATTGCCGTCGATGCAAACACGAGTAGTGCCACTCCGGCCGTGAACGTTGCCCGCTTCATCACGCTGCTCCTCATCTTTCGTTCATGATTACGATGCGTGAAGTGTGGGGAGGGGCCGGTGCGCCAGGATGATTGCCTCATGACAAAAATGTCAGAAACGTCGATGCGTGTGGCGCACGTCTTGTCACGGATACGGCGGTGCTTCAGACTTGCATCTGCGTACAAAGCGCAAGGCGAAACACTGCAGCGAAGAGACGCACCTCCTTTCCCTCGGTGAGATCGCCGAACCCGTCGGGCCGACGCGCCCGGCAAAGTACACCACGCCTAATCGATACTCAACCCATTCGACCATCAGACGACGACGCCCGCTTTTCAGGCGACGCGCGGGTGGTGTATGTCAGGAATCCGGAACAGCAGAGCATGCGAATACTGATAGTGGAAGACGAACCCAGGACGGGCACTTATTTGCGCAAAGGCCTGACGGAAGCCAGTTATGTCGTCGACCTGGTCGAGGACGGTGTGACCGGCCTGCATCTGGCAAGCACCGAGGCGTACGATCTTGTCATTCTCGACGTCATGCTTCCCGGGCACGACGGCTGGACGGTCATGCAACAGTTGCGCCGCAGCCAGGCGACACCGGTCCTGTTTCTGACCGCACGCGACGACATCGACGATCGCGTGAAAGGGCTCGAACTGGGGGCGGACGACTACATGACCAAGCCGTTCGATTTCGTCGAACTGCTTGCCCGAATTCGCTCGATCCTGCGGCGCAGGCAGCCACACGGTTCGGCCGTGTTGCGGGTTGCGGATCTCGAGTTGGATCTGACGCGTCGCAAGGCGACCCGCCAGGGGACCACGGTTTCGCTGACCGCCAAGGAATTCTCGTTGCTCTGGTTGCTGATGCGACGCGAAGGCGAGATCCTGCCGCGCGCCACGATTGCGTCGCAGGTCTGGGACATGAACTTCAACAGCGATACCAATGTCGTGGATGCAGCCATCCGTCGTTTGCGCGCCAAGGTGGACGACGCATTCGAGCCCAAGTTGATCCACACGATTCGTGGCATGGGCTACGTACTGGAAGTGCCCGTGACGGACAGCGATCGATGATCTTTCGCGTCCTGTTTCGCACGCTGCGCGCCCGGCTGACGCTGTTTATCGTGCTATCGACGTCCGCCGTGCTGGCCGTGAGCGGGATCGCGCTTTATGGCGCACTGGGCAGCCGTATCGACAGCACCTATGCGCACGAAATGTCGGTGACGCTATCCGCTCTCCGGGCTCACCTGAACGAAATCGAATCGGTCGACGACATTCCGGCGCATGCCGGTATCTGGCTGGATCAACTGCACGGGCACCAGAACATGGATCTCGCGATATATGATCCGGCAGGGAGCCCGCTGTTCGTCACGTCGCGATTCGCGGCGTATTCGCCGCTGCTGCACACGCGGGCGACGGACAACCCCGAGAGCGTGACGCCGCCCGGTTCGGCGATCCAGTACCTTCGGGCGCGCGCACCGGTCGGCGGCGCACCCGCGTCCACGGTTCAGATCGTGATCCAGCGCGACGGTACGACGGATCAGGCGTTGCTGCGGGACTATGCGTACACGATTGTCCTGATCGAGATTCTGGGCGTGGCAGTCGCGGCCGTGCTTGCCTACGGCAGTGCGATGCTTGGCTTGAGTCCGCTGAGGCGGCTCGTGGCGCGTGCCGAGCAGATGTCGACGAGCCGCCTCGCGCATCCGCTGCCGGAACTCGATACGGCCGGCGAACTGAAGGAACTCGAGCATGCATTCAACGGCATGCTGATGCGGCTCAACGAATCGTTCATCCAGCTCAGCCAGTTTTCGTCGAACCTCGCGCACGACATGCGGACCCCGCTCACCAACCTGCTGACGCAGGCGCAGGTGGCGCTGTCCCGTCGCAGAAGCGCCGACGAATATCGCGACGTGATCGAATCGAGCATCGACGACTATCGGCGGCTGTCGCGCATGATCGACGACATGCTCTATCTCGCGCGCGCGGAAAACGCGCGGAGCAAGCTGTCGATGCGCACGCTCGATGCGGTCGAGGAGGCCACGCGCGTTGCGGGCTACTACGAACCGATGGCGGAAGAGGGCGGGGTGGAGATCAGGGTGGATGGCGCGGCATCGGTGTGGGCCGATACGCTGATGTACCAGCGCGCGCTCAGCAACCTGCTCAGCAACGCATTGGCGCACGCGCCACGTGGGACGGTGATCGACGTCGAATGCCGGCACACGGCAAACTCGACGACGATTTCCGTATCGGACCGCGGCCCCGGAATTGCGCCGCCGCACCTCGATCGTATCTTCGACCGTTTTTATCGTGCCGATCCGGCCCGGCACGATTCGGCGTCCGGCACGGGGCTCGGCCTCGCGATCGTCAGGTCGATCATGCATAACCATGGCGGCGAATGCGGCGTCGTGAGCGAGCCGCATGTGCGCACGACGTTCTGGTTGCGGTTTCCCGCGCACGCGAACTGATCGGGGCAGGCGGACGCCGGCGTGCCTGCTGCCGCGTCAACAACTCGAAACGGATCGCCGCGCGGGGCAGTCGCGCTGCATGCACCTGGGTTCGTGTCCGACCCGCTTGCCCGGCCGGAGCATTCCATTTAGTGTAATATCCTATCCAGGGGGATAGGAGTGGTGGCGGTATTGGGCGGTCGCCCATGTGAGTGGCTTGTTTGCTCTCGAATTCCTATTCACCACGCATCCGATAACGGGGGCTCCGTGACGATTCACGAATCGCATCCAGACATCATCAAGCGGCTGAAACGCGCCGAAGGGCACCTCAGAAGCGTCATCGCGATGCTCGAGGAGGCGCGCCCGTGCGTCGAGATCGCCCAGCAGTTGCAGGCGGTCGAGAGTGCGGTCGGCAACGCGAAGCGCGTGCTCGTGCATGACCACATCGACCATTGCCTCGATCACGCGATTCGAGCCGGTGAGCAGAGCGCCGACACTGCGATGAGCGAGCTGAAAGCCATTACCAAGTACCTGTAAGACGCGACCATGACGGAATTCTTCATGCATCTTCAGTTGCTATGCGCCGGCGTTCGAAGAGTTGTTCGGGCGTAATCCCGTACAGCGATCTGTTCGCGAATTGCAGTGATGATGCTGTCCAGCTCGGCAAGCTGCGCTTTGAGTTCGTGAGAGGAGTCGGGAGCGGGGAAAAGGTCTCAAGCGCTACCGTTTCATTAGGTATCCATGCGATTTGACATAAGTATATCTAACGATGTTTTGGGGCCAGAGTAAATGCGCCCTCAAAACGTCGCTTTACACGCCTGTGCGAGGGTCGGCCGCAGGCGTTTCGTCCACCGATCTGACACCATCCTTAGGCAATCGAAGACCGCGGTCGCCATCCTGACTTTCACTATGGTGGCGCCAAATTGGCGTCGCTACGCTTGAGCGCTCTCGTCATCGATGCGGAGCCGCTGATGGACCACTGGCGCTTAGCTTACCTCGGGATCCGTCAGGTGCCCCGCGAGCTCAGTGAATTCGAGCTCAGCACATTTTTCACGTATTCGAAGCGAGAGCGCACACGGATTGATTCGCGCAGGTCGGATCTGTATCGACTGGCGGTCGCACTTCACATCGGCTTTCTGCGTATGACGGGTCGATCGCTGGACTCGTACAAGCAGATTCCATCCGTTCTATGGCGCCATCTTGGACGACAGTTAAAGATCCAGCCGCCCGATATTGGGACACTGCGCTCCCTATACGACGGGAACCTCAAGACCTTATCTGATCATCAACGTTTCGCGCAGAGCGTCATCAATTTCCGGTCAATTGCCGAACACCAGCGTCGATACGTCATCCGCTGGCTGAAGGAGCAGCTTACGGGGCGCCCGGAACGCGGCCAGATACCGAATGATCTGAAGCGTTGGTTCTATGAACATCGGATCGTGATACCGCCCGACCGCATGCTCAGGCAGTTCATCGTCCAAGCGGTGCGCGATATCGAAACTTATCTGCACGAGGCGCTCGACCGAACCTACGGCATGGAAACGCTCGCGCGATGGGCACAAGTGCTGGCTCAGCCACACGGAGAGCATGCGAGCTTGCAGCGCTGGTTGTGGGCCGTTCCACTTCGTAACTCAACCGTTCAGATGAGCGAGGTGCTCGATAAAATCAACTTGCTCACAATGCACAACGTGGCGACGCGTTGGCCTGCCGAATGCAACGACGCCATAGTACGCCATTACGCCCGCCGCTGTGCCGGCCGGCCACCGTCGATCAGCAAGCGGATTGAGGCACAAAGCCGTCGGCTGGAAGCAGCCTGCTTCATGCGCTACTCTCTGTGCATGTCGACGGATCAAGTGCTCGAGATGCTTCGTCGGTGGGTTCTGAAAGTTGCCAATGACGCGTCGCACGAGGTCGACGCCATGCGGATGAACGCCGCTGATCAATTGCGGGAGTTCGCGCTTACCGTCAAAGCACTCGCCGGCGACGAATCGCTCTCGCGCGAGGCTCTCGGTAAAGAGCTTTGCGCGCTCGCGGACCAGGTTCTGCACCCCCATACACCAAGCCGTCGAAGCCAGATCAGGCAGTGCCTGTTGCGAAGGCGGTACTATGCTCGCAACCTGCTGGTACGAATCGCACAATTGCCGTTTGAGGCGGACGGTGCCCATCCAGTCATCGAAGCGCTTACGTTGTTGCGCAGCTTGTATCGGCGACACGCTTATCTTTTGCCCGACGGCGTGAACATTCGACTCGGGCGGGCGTGGCGCGAAGCAGTCGATGGCTACGATCGGTTCCGGGCGATGGTCGCGTTCGAGTGGGCCACCCTTTTTTCCCTGCGCGTCGCCCTGCGCAACGGCACAGTCTTCATTGGGCACAGCTTCTCGTTCCGCGGTCAATCGCACATGCTGATCGCAACGGATGAATGGCATGCCAAGCGAAATCATCATTACGGTCACCTCAGCCTGCCACAGGATCCGCGCGAGTTTCTCGAGCCGATCCTGGAACAGCTCGATCGTCGTCTCGTTACGCTGGACGACGCCGTAACGAATGGTTGGGTCCGCGTGGATACTGCGGTTCATCTAGAACCGCTGAGCGCGCAACCAACCGACACCCAAGCTGACCAACTCCGGCGGATGATTTTCGAAGCGCATCCACCCGGACAATTTCCAGAAATCATTCTCGAGATCGACAGCGCAACACGCTTTAGCTGGATCCTACTTGGACGCGAACCTCGTTCACGCGCCGAGCTGCTGATGGTGTATTCAGCGATCCTGGCGCATGGCACCTCGCTCAGCGCAGCGGAAATTTCGCGCATGGTCCCGGAAGTCTCGACAGCTGCGATCCGCCAGATGATGAAGCGACTCGCCGACGAGAGAATGCTACGGACTGCGGCCGACGCGGTCCTCGAATTCATGCATGAGCACCCGATCGCTGCCAATTGGGGGCGCGCTGACCTCGCGTCGTCCGACATGATGTCTTTGGAAACGACGCGGACGGTATGGCAAGCCCGCGCGGATCCTCGGCGTCGCACGGCCTCCATCGGGATGTACACGCATGTCCTCGATCGCTGGGGCGTATTTTACGATCAGCCCATCATCTTGAATGAGCGACAGGCCGGCGCCGCGATCGAAGGCGTTGTTCGGCGAAGTACGACCAACGACATTGCTCAGCTTGCTGTAGACACACATGGATACACTGATTTTTCGATGGGAATAGCTCGGGCACTCGGCTTCGATCTGTGCCCTCGCCTGTCCCATCTTCGCGACCGGCGCCTTCACGTTCCACGCAATCACGAAGTGCCTCCACAGCTTGCCGGGATTACGGACCGCGATGTTCGGCTGGGTCTGATCGCGGAGGTATGGGACGAATTCGTGAGAATTGCAGCTTCCATTCGCTCGGGAAAATGTACCGCAGTGGAAGCCATTTCGAGGTTCGGCTCATCCTCACGAGGCCAAGCAGTGTATGACGGGGGTGTTCACATCGGACGCTTATTCCGAAGCATCTTTCTGATCGACTACTTCACGAACTCCCCGTTCAGATCGGAACTGCAGCATGTCCTGAATCGCGGGGAAGCCGTACATACAGTGCAGCGCGCGATTCACGTGGGGAGGATCCCAGTTGAGCTGGCGCGACGCCACGAGTCGCTTACCGCCGTCTCGTCTGCGCTGACTTTGTTGACGAACATTCTCATGGCCTGGAACACCACTCATATGCAACGCGCCCTCGAGACCATCGAATCCAATCAAGGTGAGCCGGTGGCGGCGGAGCAACTTCGTCGGATCGCGCCGACGCATCTAGAAGGCATCAATCTGCGCGGAACGTTCATTTTCCCGGTCTCGTTGTACGCGGCAAGGATCCTTCCAAGCATCGTCAATGATCAACCAGGGGCTTCGTCCGGTCGACAAGCTTGACGACGACTCGATAGCGCATCTGCTCGAACTTGGTTCAGGGTCTACGGTGCCGTATCGCGACCGTCGGCGGGCATATTACGGACACACCACCCAGGGGAGTCAGTAATGCACTGATATATAAGGGAAATTATTTGGGGCCTCAAGGCGGAGCCTTGCCGGGCTTAGCGAGGTCTAACCGGAAAAACGCACGAAAATCAAAAGCACCCCTTGACGAGAGATCGCCATGTCGAATCGACGCGCACCTTCATCACGACGACACCAGCCGTCCGCACATGCGAAACTCGCCCGTACCTTGTTGCTGCCGATGCCTCGGCAGAAAGCAGAGGAACTCGCATTGCAGTATCACGCGGCATTCCAGGCGCTGCGCATGGGCCGCGGCTCGGCGCGCGGACTGGCTGTCCTACTGCAGCTGGTAGTGCTTTCGGGCTTCGTCGACGAAGCCCGAAAGCACGAGTTGCGCATGGAGGTCCTGGTTGCCACCGAACGCGGTATCAACGCCGCGCTCGAGCAGGGCAAAACTTGCGGCGTGTGGACACTGGATCCGCAGACGGATGAGCTCGTCGCGGCATTGATTGGGTGGCACGATGATCAACTGCGCGCGGCGCCGCTGGCGGTGTTCGCCGAGGCGCTCGAGCGGCTTGAACGGATGCGTGACGGCCGGTCCTACGACCGGCCACCGGCGCGCCGCAGTGGTACAGGATCCCGAATCCGTTGAATTGGATCGCCGCACCGGTGGCCGAATATTGCGAACCGTCCGCACCCCTGATATATATACAGTGCCTACGGCAATATCAGCCGCAATGCGGCGCGGAGACCAGAATGGATTATCTGATTCGAGTGGCCGGCTTTCGCGATCGCGAAGCTTTGACGCGGCCGACGTACGAGCTTGCCGGCAAGCACGCTGACCTGGTCCGGGCACCGCGGAGCCAAGCATGATCGCCGCGCCGATGCTCGAGCAGCGCGACACGATGGTTGCGCTCGGATGGACTGTGGTGAGCGACTACGGGTATTCGCATGCCAGCGGCTGGACGATTGGTGTCTGCCGCGTACACGACAAGTGGGTCGTCGAGCTATGGGATGGAAGATCTCTCCATGCCACCGTCGACTCACCGGTCGCGGCCGCTCGGCTTCATCGGGAAATCATCGCTGGAGCGAACTCGAACACTCGCGACGACGTCGACGATCAGCACGCGATTTCTAGCTGATGAGGTCGAGTGCCCGGCAGCGGCCGGGCGCAGCACGAAATTTTCTGCGGCGTTATTCCGTGTCCGGAATCAGAAACCGATTGCGGTTCTTCGCATTAACAATCCACTGCGGTGCCTTCCCACGTCCGCTCCAGGTGGCACCGGTCTTCGGATCACGATACTTCGGTGCGATAGGCGCGCGTGCGCGCGGCGCTGCAGAACGCCGACGACCGAAGAGTTGGTCGGGCGTGATGCCGAATTCGGCGATCTGTTCGCGCATCGTGGTGATGACGCTGTCAAGCTCAGCAAGCCGCGCTTCTTCGGCTTGCTGTGCCAGTGCATCTGCTTGGGCCTTCAGCTCGAGATAGGTAGCCATAAATGTGGAAGAGTTTCCTTTGAGAGATAGCTCAAGAGAGAGAGCAGTTCATTATATCCACGCGCCACATTGCAATGATGCTCCGAGGTTCCAATTCCATGATGCCCGCTCTATTCGAAAGCAATCCTAACGATTTTACATAACAGATACTAACGTCGGATTTGATTGATGGCGTCGTCGCTAGAATGGAACGTGCACTCTCGTGTCCTCAGCTGTTCAACTATCGGGTGTCGCCGACTTCATAGAAGCGAACTTCAACGTCAATGCCTCTCATCCCGACGACATTCCTCTGCAGGGCGTTCAGTATTCGTAATGGACGCGCCCGTTCAAATTGGAGTATTAAGGAACGGAATCTTCGGCGGCGCAAGCTGCCGCAGGATCGTCAAGTGAACATCCAGTTTGACCTTCTTCAGATGGTCGAGATTCATTTGACCGCCGACAATCAGGGCAGGCTCAAAGCCATACATCTCGTCCGGTTCAAGCGGTCCAAGGTTGCTTACAGCGCGCTTGAATAGCGGCTGCTTCGCGTCGTCCTTAAGGTCACATTCGCTTGGTGTCTTGGCACCGAAGAAAGTCTGTACACGAAAGTCTGGATTTTTCAGTGGTCCTTTTAAGTCCTTCTCCAAGGCAATAAGCGAATGCGTCGGGCATGACACCGTCAAGCTCGGCCCGGTCTTCTCGCCCCAAGCATACAACTTTCCGAACGCGGTCCGAGCGATGACGTGGTAGCTATCGACCTCTTCGAAGATCGTGTCCTCAAGCCACATATCCAGAACGTCTTCGTACTCGTCGGGATTCACGATCGAGAACAAGCCGTCCGCGTAGCTCGCCCACCCTTCTTCGGACCAGTATTTCAGAAGCTGAGCAGGCAGCTTCTTGTCGAATTTTCCGAAGCTGGCTTGAGGCACCTCGACGCGGCCCGTCGCCTCTCCAAAATTCTCGATAAACAACTCAAAATCTTCATCTCTCATCTCATTCCCTTTCCGCGACAAGGTTCTAGCTTGACGTTCATCAAGGCATCTCCCTTGCCGCTCGAAATGGCGTCCTTAGCACCTCCCTCTATCGTCGAGAGGCGATCGCCCTGATTCCAACTCCCACCGATCGAAGAGTTGACACTGGTGCTTCCCATGCGGGTCGGATCCGGGTTCGCCCAGCCGCCCGCAACCATATCTGGCTCATGCAGCGCTGCAAGCTTGCTTGCAACCGTATTCGCTCGCTCGGTCGCGGCACTCATGGCTTCCTTTGCGCCCATGCCCGAGCTTCTCAATGAATCGTATATGCTGCCTCGAACGTGATCAACAAATTCACTCCGCGTTGCCTCCTGCATCGCGTCGGCCAATGGGTTTCGGCCGACCGCCTTATATGCGTCTCGAGCGGCCTGGAACTCGTTGGCCGTCAAGCTATTGATCGCGTCCTGCTGACCTCGCAGCTGCTTAGCGTATTCTCGCAGATACTGGCGTTGTTCAGCTGCCGATAGCTTTTTAAAACCGCGTTTGTCGTAGGGATGGAAACAAGGTACCTTCTTCTCGGGCAACCGCTCTTTCGGTTTGACATGCACACCGGCGTCTTCTTCCGCCTTCCTTGGTACGTCCTCGCCCGGCTTCCTCGGTAACTCCCCCTCCGGCGTGTGCGGCGTTTCACCTTTCGGTACCGTAGGCGTCTCACCTGTGGGCGAATGCGGGGACCCCGCCTTTGGCGCGCCGGCAACGTCGGACCCCAACGCCTTCGCAGTTTGCCCTGCTTCCGACTCGACGACTGGAGCGAGCTTTGCGGTTCCGGCAAACTTGCCTGCGTCCGCAATCTTCGCACCTTCATTCACAACCTCAACCCCTCGCCCGACCTTCGCTACGGTCGCCACTCCTTTAACTTCACCACCGAAGGGAATAATTGCGGTAGCTAGGACACCCGCCTTCTCGGCATCAGTCGTGGCTGGCGCTACATCGCCTACGTGACCGAACTGCATCATCTTGTCTGCATCACTCGCCAGCTTGTTCGCCCTGCAAACATCGCCGGCCTGGTAAGCAGTCATTGCAGCGCGATTCATTTCATCTGCTTGAATTGCGATAGGCGTCACATTGCCGGTCTCATCGCCAGCGTACTTGCTTGCAGAGACCAATAGGTTCCACACATCCCCAGGGAAATTGACAATCCCCTTCCCGATGCCCTTTACAAACCCCGCGGGATCCTTGCCGGATGCGGCGTCTAGACGATTGAATGTATCTACCGCCGATGAGGTCGCGTCCTTAGTCTTTTGCCACCACGTTCGTTTATCGTTCGCTTCAGCTATCAGCGCTTGGAGTGCAGCGTTTGGTTGACAGGTCTTCGATTGAACCGGAATCGTCTCAGTGGTGATTTTTCCGGGGGCACCACCGTTACCCGACGCGTCGCAGTTAATCTTGCAAGCACTGCCGTCCCTCGCCACCTTCTGACCGTTGACAATTACATTGCTTTGACCGGACAGAATCTTGACGTAGCCACTGCCGAGCGACGTCCCGGAGACAATGTGCTGTCCCGCGTCTCCCAAGACGCCATGATGCAAATCGCCGACCCGGTAGACCGGCTTTCCAGCTGCGAAGACGTTAGGTGAGGCGGTCTGCTTGTTATTGATGATCGCATAGCTGTCGAAGGGAACAACGCTATTTCCGACCTTGCAAAAATCGGGCGAAGTGGTGAAAGCCTTCCAGCGATCTTCGTTGGCGATGTGTCGCGATGTGCTGTTGACGGTAGAGGAATTCGCTTGAGCTCCGTCCATTGGATCGCCGGCGCTCGATGAGGTCTGATCAGCCATGTGCGTGCTCCGGCATCGGATTCACGAACGCTGTCACGCCCAATCTCAGAAAATTGACGGGATCGGTCCGATCGAATCGTTCCCTCCATACCAGCGAGACTTGTCGTTCATCGAGATCAATAGCAACGGTATCCAGGTTGAGCGCACCGACCCGCCCTCCACCGTCCCAAGTCGTCATCGCCATCATGACGCGTAGCCTTGGCAGGCACATGGTCACTCGCCCTTCCGGCAGAAGCCCCGCCATGATGATTATCTCGTCACCGACCAGATAGCCCGGGTAGATCAAATCAGGCGGTGCACTCTGGTAAAAGCGGGGATTGAAATCATTGGGAACGTTTGGGTACGCCTCTGCGCGCCAACGATCATCGTACGTTCCAGCGTAGTCGATGCGCGGCGAGCACCAACGCGCAACTGGGCCAAAGCCCTGGGCAGCACATTGCTGCGACGGGTGTCGGACGGGCTGCATTGGGTCCTCAATTTGTGGTGCGGCAAGCACCTTGAGCTTGCCAATCTCGGCAGCAATCTGACTACGTGCATCCTTCGACAGCGTCTTCAACGCTTCGTCGTCTGGCAGCCAACCGCAACCCGCCGGGTTGTCGCGCTTGTAGACATACTCCACTGCGGCTACATCAGACTCACTTGCATACGTGCCACCAAAGGCCAATCGGTAGTCGAGAGGAACAGCTTTCGTTGGCGTGGCCCTGGTCAGACGCCAACCGAGCAGTCCTCGAACAAATTGTCGAGGCCCATGTAGCCGAAGGATCTTTTGCATCGACCCTACCTGCAATCCGGCCATCCACTCTGCTCTTATTTCGTCATGCGCGCTGCGAGCGGTGCCCGTCAGATAAACATCGGTGGCAGGCTTATAAAGTACCCGGTCACCCTCGCGCTTAAGCACCGCTTTCAACGGAGCGCTATCGACCTCGCCGTCAAATTCATCACCATCGATGATCGGTTTTTGCTCCGTCGCCAACGTAATAGGCTTACCATCCCGCGAGAAATCAAACGTGCCGCGCACGGCAAGCACGTCGTACGCTGCTCCACCCTCTCCGATTTTCTCGAACCAGGCGTACGGTAAACCACTGTCATTTGTGATTACAGCCATTGCGCCCCATCATGCAAAGAGTCAATTTCTCGAGCAAGCCCACGCTCCGCGACACCCATACTTCTTAACCCGGAAAGATACTTAGTCTTCCTTTTTAGATTCAGGGGCTTTTTGGGCCGTACCGGTGTTGAGGTACACGTCGTTAGGGGCATCCGCATGAATCTTGTTTGCTGCCGGGAGGTGAATTTCTTTCGCTTCAATATGGACTGCGTCAGGCAGTAGAGTAATCTTGGAGGTGCCGCAAATAAGTTCAATACGGTCCCCCGCCTGCATAGTTAGCGTCTTGCCGACTTTCACTTCCCACGACTTTCCGACCACCGTGTTTTTTGACAATCCGACTTCTTCGGACTTCGCCAGCCCTACCATCGTATTCATTGCGCCACCGACAGCGATGTTGTACCCGGCGCCGATTGTGAGTGCCTTGGCAAGCCCGACCGTCTCGGTTGAGGCGAGTGCGATCAGAAGATTCTGCAATCCTTCGATCGTCTCATTTCGATTACCTCCGACCGTCAGGGTCTCGTTGCTACCGACGCGTTCGGTACGATCCACGCCGATCGTGATGGTCTCGTTGTTGTCGACCGTCTCGGTTCGGTCATGACCAACATGCACGGTCTCGTCGTGATCGACGTCTTTCTTTCGATCGTTCCCGACCCAATGCGACTCGTCGTGCTCGACCTCGATCCGCTGATCCTTCTCGGCATGCAACCACACCTCTTCGGCACCCTTCTTGTCCTCGAAGCGGATTGCGTTGGCCGTATTGACGTTCCCGGTCTTGGTCGAGCGTGTGAGAATCCCACTCTGCGTCGCGTTCGCCGGCAAACCCCACGGTGGCATGTTTGCCGAGTTGTAAACGCTTGAGATGATCAGGGGACGGTCGGGATTCCCATCGAGGAAAATTACGACCACTTCGTCTCCGATCCGCGGGATCTGGATCATCCCAAATCCGCGACCGGCCCACGGCTGCCCGACGCGGACCCAGCATGAGCTGCCTTGATCGCGTTTGCCCAGTCGATCCCAATGGAACTGCACCTTCACACGGCCCAGGCTGTCCGTGTAGATTTCCTCGCCCTCGGGCCCGACGACGACAGCAGTTTGCGGCCCTATGATCGATGGCTGCTCGATCGTGAACGCCGGACGATAGGGAATCTTCTTGCGAATGCAGGTGAAACTGCACTGATAGGTCGCGGCACCCTCCCCGGCCTGGTAATTATTCGTACCGCTATGCGTCACCGTGGTCAGCAGGAACTGGCGATCTTCCGGCTGGGTGCTGCCGTGGTCGTAGTGGTCGTCGAGCTCGAAATACAGGCAAGGCGACAACCGCCGGCTCGTGCTCGTACCGATGAAAATCTTGCTATGCGCGGCTAGCGCTTGCGTCCTGAAACGCGTCAACGCTTCGCCGCGATCGCTGTCGGGAAAGCCGTGCTCGCCCAGGTAGTCGTAGACTTCGTACGACGGCACGTCTCCCTGGTCGACTTCCGTGCCCCCCGACACATACCTGCGCGCGTGCGGCACCTTGTAATCGAAGGTCTTCAGTCCGACATGCGTGGACTCGAGCTGCCGGCTCGCCTGAAATGTGGTGACCACTGCCAGATTGTCGAGGGCCTCGCCCTTCGTGTACTGCAGCATTGGACTGCGGCCGCCGATCGGCTTTGCGGCAACCGAGTTATCCGTGACGATGAGCTTGTGATCGTCCTTCCCATGCTCGAAGTAGAAAAACAACCCGTCTTCCTGCATCAGGCGCTCGACGAATTCAAGGTCCGTCTCTCGATACTGCGTGCAGTAGCTGCGGTTCTTCGTCGCCTTCGACAGGCGGAATTCGAACGACGCAATTTTCCCGTATTCGCGAAAGACTTTCGAAAGAATTGCTTCGGTATTCTCTTCCTGAAATATCCGGATATCGCGGCTGCGCGAAAGCATCCAGAGCCAAGGGACGATGGTCGCACTGTAGACCGTGAAGCTGCCGTCATGATCGAGGTGCGAGAAGTTGGCCACGTACCCGTGGAAGTACCGCTCTTCCGAACTCGCCAACGCATCGGTCAGCTGCAACGTTATCGTCACAGGTTGGCCGATCAGCTTTTTCAGTTCGATATTCGGATCCTGGGACGCAAGCCGAACGTGGAACTCGAAATTTTGAGATAACCCCTCGGTTCCCTGAAAATCGACGAGCACCAGATCAGACCGCCCTTTCATTGGCGTCTGGATGGTGAACAGCCGGTTGCTCTGTAGCCCAAAAAAGCCTGGAATATCTGACAGTTGCATGGCGCCCTCGGAACCCCGCATCGGAACGGCAGGATATTATTCGTCGTGGGATTTTAAACTGCCTGCCCCCGGGAAGATCAAGTTTTGCGTTTCTTCTTGTACCTAGAATATGGGGACTGAGCCGCACGGAAGGTGAATGGATAACCTGCTGCCCCACTACGAATACGAAGTCGGTCTACTCTTGCGCGCCGTCGCGGAATTTGCTCGGCGTTATCCGAAGATTGGCGCTCGACTCGGCATCGCCAACGGCCAGGGCGACCTGCATGTCGACAGAATGATCCAGACGTTCGGGCTCCTGGCCGCCCGTATCGACGCGAAGCTGGAGGACGCCTACCCCGAGTTCACCGAGTCCTTACTCGAAATGTTGTACCCGCAGTACTTGCGCACCGTGCCGGCCTGCGCGATTGCGCAATTTGATTCAGCTAATTTATTCGGTCAGCTGACGGTGCCCTTCACGATGCAGCGTGGCACTGTGCTTGATGCAAATTCGGCTGCCTGCCGATTTCAAACGGTCTACGACGTGACGCTCTCGCCGCTTCGCGTCCACTCGGTCCGCTTTGGTCCAGCGACGATGGTCCCTGCGGCGGTCCGGCTACCGGCCAATGTCTCTGCAATCCTCTCGATTACATTCGCAAGCGCAACGCCCACCGAGACCTTCAATGAAGCGATACCGTCCGGCAAGGTTCGCCTTCATCTGGCAGGTAGTCGCGCCCGTGTCGCCGCGCTCGCCGACGCGCTGCTGCTCCGCACGACCAGCGCATATGTCGAGGTCGATCATGGCGGTCGCTGGACGGCATTATCAAAGGTCCCGATCGAATCAGTCGGCTTTGGCGAGCATGAGAGGCTGCTCCCGAAAGAGTCGTCCAACACGTCGGATGCATTCGACACGCTGATCGAGTCCTTCGCCTTCCCCGAGAAATTCGATTTCGTCGACATCGACCTGGGGCGAATCCGGCGCGCGGCGCGCGCGCCGCAAGCACGACAACTGACGTTGCACCTGGCCATCCGCGACGCACCGGCAGGAGCGCCTGCTACCCAGGCGCTGAGCGACCTCGACGCCGCATCGTTCAAACTGTTTTGCACGCCTGTCGTCAATCTGTTCAAGCGAGACGCGACGCCGATCCAACTCACGTCCACCGATCGGGCCTACCCCGTGACGCCCGAGCCCCTCGAGACCGGCACGCCGCTCGACGTGTACTCGATCGACGCCGTTCATCTGGGCAATCGGACGCAGTCCGAACACGAAAAAGGGGCTTCGTCGCCCAGCGCTGCGCCACGAACGGCCGTACTGCCCTACCGCGCGTTGAGCCATGGCCGGCAACCCGATCCTGCCGTCGCTTATTGGACGGCGTTTCGCGATCCGTATGCCGCGGCGGGAAATGCGCGTGGACCTATTCTCCTGTCGCTCATCGGGCTGGACGGGGCCGCCGCCCAGGTGAGGCATCCCCAAATCGACGTCGACGTCACCGCCACTAACGGTGAACTCCCTTCGCGGCTGCCGATCGGCGCGCCTGATAGCGACCTGGTTCATGAAGGTGCAGCGCTGGCGTGCCCGATCCGGTTGCTGACGCAGCCGACCCTGCCATGCTCGCACTCGCGCGGACACGGAGCGCTGTGGCGCGTGGTGGCGGGCCTGTCGTTGCACCCTTTCGATCTCACCCAGACCGGGCTGAAGGCGTTCAAGGACTTCTTGCGCTTGCACGCTCCGCGCACGAACATCGTCGCTCAACGCAGCATCGACGCGATCGTCGGACTGGATTACCAACCCGCAATGAAGTGGATGTCGCTCGACGGCCAGTTTCCGTCGTTCGTGCGCGGTATCGAAATCGTGGTATCGCTAGAGGAGAGCGCGTTGCGCGACGTCACGTTGCATCTGTTCGCTCGAACGTTCGATCGGTTTTTCACCCCGTATGCACCGGTGAACAGCTACGTACAGCTCATCATCCGGTCGTCTCAAACCGGGCAGGAATTGCATTGCTGCCCGGCCCGAGCCGGAACACGGCCGGTCATTTAGTCAGTGCAGATAGCCGACCAGGATCCCGGCGCCGGCACCCGCTTGCAAGCCGACCGTCGTGCCACCCATCAGCAAGATTGCGGGCGCATGCGCAATCGCTATCTCGGCGAGCCAGCTCATCGCCGGGTTCGACAGCCCGAGGGCAAGCTGCGCTGAATTGATCCCGAGGATCATTGCGGAACCCGCCTTGCCATAGCCGATGCCGACACCACCGTCGAGATAGACCGTTGCGCCTTGAAAGTCGCTCTTGGTCAGCTCGGTGCCACTGAACGCGGGCGCCATATAGATGAGCCCCGCGCTGTCGAATGACTTGGCAGACCCTGCGCCTCCGACCTCGCGGCCGGCGATCTTGGGAATCTTGAGCTCCGGCAAGGAAAACCGCGGAAACTTGATCTTCGGAACACGCAGGCCGAAACCGATACCGACGCCTACGCCGCCGTAGTAGAAATCGGTTTCCGTTCCAGCGGGGTCGGCCAGAACGATCGTGCCGCCCGACGCAACGACGAACTCGATGCTGACGCCGCCTGTCGCACCCGTCTTGTAGCTCCAGTTGCTTGGTCTCAGAATTGACACGGCCGATCCTCTCAGATGCTGTTATTTTTTTGGTGCCAGATTCATCGCCGCGAAGAGGATGAATCCGAGACCGAATATCGTCGCCATCAATGTCCAGTTCCACACGGCGCCAAACCGGTCAATCGTCGCGGTGCGGGCCGGCGCCTCGGGCTGGTAAAGCACGGTGACCTTGTCGCCGATCTTCGTGCCGTAGATCATCCCGCCTTGCGGATACGACACTCGCTCGCCCGTTTTTGTCACGAACTCGATCTGCGGGTGGCTCCCACCGGCATTCAAGCTGACCACCTCGCCCGGAACGGCGATCGCAGTCTGCAAAAATTCTCGCGTGGACCACCCGATGAAAGCCGCGATCACGAGAAAAACGACCCCGATCGCAATGCCTGCAATAGCCTTAGACATGAGCCCTCTCGATTTTTGTCGTTGGGCACGCGCGGCACCCTGTCACTGCGTGTCCGAGCGAGATTTTAGCGCATTGGCACTGACTGTCCGGACGTCGTGTGATACCCGAATGAATCCGCGGGCCAACCGCGCCGGTAGATCGAGGTTCACTTTCTGCCGGCTTCATGTCGCCGTTTTCGGCGCGTCTCTTCGGTCGTCGTAATGCTGATGAAATAGCAGCGCGCACACCAATGCCCGCGACGGATCGCGTTCGGCGTGGCGAACCAGCGGTGGCCGCGCGCGCATTCCCATTCCAACCGGGTTGAACTGTTCACGTAGGATTTCGAGACGCACTCCCCGCCTCGCTCCTTCGCGATCGCCCGCATCAGGTCCATGCCGAGTTTGCCAGCGTCATGGGCGCACGCGGAGCACCAATGACCGCGGACGATCACTCCGGGAAACGCCCACCAACGATGACCTCGCGCGCACTCCCATTCGAGTCGCGTCGCCGCGTTGCGATAGGTATCCGAAAGGCAGCGCCCGCCGTGCGCCTTGGCCACCTTATGCATGAGACTCATGCCATATCGCTTCGCTTCATGCTGGCATTCGGTACACCACGATCCACGGAAAGTCCGAGCGCCCAACATATCGAACTCGTGACCCGCCTCACATCGAAAACGATAGTGGGCTTTGCTGCCTTCGTAGACCGTTGAGAGGCATATGCCACCACGCTTTTCGGCGCACCGCCGTAGCCGAGCCAACCCGTCCTGAAGCCGATACCTTTGTGCCTTCTTAAGATTCGAACAGATCCGGCACCAGGCACCGCGGATGACTTCAAGACCAACCGTCTCCCATTCGTGCCCGGCCGCACAACGGAAACGGTAGCGGTCCCCAAGCTTCGTGTATGACGCCGTCAAGCACTTGCCACCCCGCGCGCGGGCAGCAGCGCGAAGCCGCTTCATTCCGTGGGGATCTGCCATGCGCTTCGAATGTTCGTTGCGCGCGCAAACGACGCACCACGAGCCCTTCTCGAGGCTATCAACTGATTTTTCGAAGACATGGCCGGCGCGACAAACGAACTGATAGCGCTTCGCTCGACCTGTATAGCAGTCGGACATGCAGCGTCCTCCAGCAGCGCGCGCCAGCTCATCGAGCCGCCGTAGAGCATCCTCATCCCGACAAGCGGGGCACGCGACCAGGTGGTAGTACAGATGTGAGCCCGACCGGCTCACATCATGTCCCTTTTGACAGCGAAATCGATACTGGGCATGCCACCCATGCCATTCCGGCTCCAGCAGCTTCAATCCGTATGGCAACAGCGCCTTGCGCAATTGCTTCAAGTGATCAGCAGGCAACTGAGTTCCTCGACGTGGCGGACGGTACTATCATCGAAACCAATGCCAATACTTTACTCGCGAGACGATCTCCGCTGAAGGGTCGCGGCGATGGACGAACGTTGCCGGGTTAGACTGTTCCGATCAACTGATGGGCTGGGACCGACTGCGGTTCGCAAATGGGCGCCGAGGGAATGAACAACGAACAGAACACGGGCACACTTGCCGATGGTGACTACATCGCGACTTGCCGCGAACGCACCATATTCGCCGCCACCGCACATGGCTATGGCACGGTCTTCCCCGAAGCGATGATGACGGTAAAAGACGGGTGGGCAATTTTCGCCCGCGACGGGGTAGAGGTGTGGAACTGCAGCGCTCGCTATGCCGCTGCCCACTTTGACGTTCAAGCCGCTTAGGAGGATCTGCCGATGGGTCAGCTTGTTCAAATTGCCCCAGGCGTCGTGTTCTCGTCCGACGTGCTTGGCGTCGCGTGGCTACGCAAGCATCATGGGGACCACGTGAACGCGGGGGAAAGCAGTGCTACCGCCTCGAGTGTGCTGCGGGCCGGGGCCGCAACGGAAAGGGGCGTCGCGATTCCCGAAGCGCTGCCAACCCAAATGTCGTTGCTGTAAATCATCCCAAAGAACACCAGTGTCGAAACCGCAACGGTCTCGGTCTTCCTTTGCCAGCAAAGCTCCTGCGCTCCATCAGTTCTACTCGAGAGCGACAGATTTCGGTCGCACCGCTCGGCATTCGGTCGCTTTCCGTTATCACGGTTAAGCTTATGGCTTTAAATAGGGGGAAGGTCCTTTTCGCCTTGCCGGTTAAGAGGTCACCGACCCGATCCACTTGTCCATCGAGGTGTTTATGCCGTCTGAGCATCGCGTGCCGCCCGTCGATGTTCGCCAATTACTGCGAGCCGCTGCCGCCAGCCTGTGGGCCACGTTCGCCGACAGTGCCGCGCACGTACGCCCCGACCACAAGGGCGGCCCGCGCGAAGCGCGCGTGCGACAGTTCCTGCGCGAGCGCCTGCCCCCGAAATGGGGCGTCACGCGCGGCCACGTGTACTATGCAGGCGACGCGACTACGCCCGAATTCGATGTGATCGTCTATGACGCGTTGAACTGCCCGGCGCTGCCGCTGGACATCGGCGACGACGCCCGACGCCTCGTGCCGGTCGAGGCCACGCTCGGTGTGATCGAGGTCAAGTCGACGCTCGACGATCGCACGCTCGCGGCGGCGACCGCCAAGCTGGCCCAATTCGATACCGTGTTGGAGCACGGCTTTACCGACAGCGGCTACCGCCCGTTCCGGCATGTGTTTGCATACCGACTGGATCGGGACTGCAATTTCGATGGCTGGCAAACTCCGGCGCTGTGCCTGACACGCTACGCTGGCGCGGGGAGCCAACCCGACGGCGTGTTCGTGCTGGACGACCATTTTTCGGTGCTGGTGAAGGCACACGGCTACGCGCACGTGTTCGGCCTCCACCGCGGCCAGACGCCCGACGAGGTCAAATGGACTGACCTCGAGCGCGAAGAGGAGCGTCTGGATTTCCAGTTCGAAGACGCCTGGTGCAACGACTATTTCTCGACGTCCGCTGTCGATGGTCTAGTACTGCTGGCATTCCTGACCTTCGTAACTCAACGCGCCAGCCACTACCAGCCTTCCAACGTAAACTACGCGGACCTGTTCTGTCGCTGGGGCGGCCCAACACTGGGCGGGATGACCGATTTTCGCAGTCCGCCAGATCCGGATTTTTCGCCCGTGTCAATGCCGGAGGCCTGAACGTGACGGCTCGGCCGCGCGGCCAAGACGTTTACGCGCTTCCTATTCGACGGCGCAGCGCGGAATGGGCACTCCGCGAACTCACGCCCCCGACCGGCCCGCCAATCGCTGGCGCTCACGTGATGTCCGCGCTGCTCCGTGCCGGCTTACAAGTCGATTCCGGCCCGCCCGGTGCTCCTCCAGGCCCACACGACCGACTGGACCTCGTATTGGGCAGCTCAAAGACGGCGCATAACGACCTGATTTCTGGCCCGTTTCCCGCCCCCCCCCACACGGCCGTTCGGAGCGCTGAGTTCAGATAGGACGCTCTCTGTCTCAAGCTCGGTCACCTATGCTGGAAAAGCGGTGTTGCGGGACATTCGGGGCCAACTGCGTCCGCCCGCTCCCGGCCACAAGCAGACCTTCGCCTGGAGTGTGGTTGAGACTTTCAGATGGCGGCTTCGCTCAACAAGCGGTAATTCGGCCTCGGTAAGCCAGCGTCATGTCGCCTCTCTCCCTGATCTGCTGTTCGCTGTCCATTCGATTAATGTCGGCTGTCTCGCCGTTAGCGGACGGGACGAGCTAGGATGCGCAAACGCGGTGGGATCTCCTCGAGTAATACTGGGAATATAACTATGTGGCGAAAACGTTTCGGGATTGGTCGCGGACGCAGTGATGGCGATAGACATTCGAGAGTCTCTATCCCGATGCCCGTGCCGGCGCTTCACACTTCGACGTCAGCGCTCCGCCCCTCCGGCGGGGCTGGCGATCCGATCGGTGTCGCTGCGCGATGACCGGACCGCTTGTCCGTCTGTCCGCGTGGCGTGCTCGTCGCCGTGCGAGGCTCGCTGCGGAGGCCGCAAGAACCGAACGGCCGGACGGCGGGATCGGTGCGGAGGCGCCGATCCGGACTGCGTCCGAGGATCGCCTGAGGAGGGCGGACTTCGCAGGCCGCATAGCCGGCGTGCTCTCGGAACTCAGTCTGCGCGAAGGCAGGGTGTTCGCAATCCGAGGTGGGTGGGGCTTCGGCAAGTCCTCACTTAAGAATCTAATCACCGAGCGACTCGATGCCAAGAGTGACGGGGCCGACTGGCTTGACTTCAATCCCTGGCAGTGGGGCGACGGCGATGCGATCGCCCGCGCCCTCTTCGGCCAGATTGCGGATCGTCTGGGGGGCGAACATTCGAAGGCAGCGCTCGCCCGCGCCGAAGCGCTTCGACGGTACGGCGCGATCCTTACTGGGGCCAGCGCGCCGCTAAAAAAGGCCGGCGGCTCAAGTCATATAATTTCGACGGTGCTGACGAACGCCTCGGTGATCGCCGTCGCCTCGGCAATAGGCTTCGACCTCCCGACGGCAGCGAAGGTGGCAACTGGCCTCGCCATCCTCTCGATCGGCACGCCCCTGCTGGGTCGAGCGCTGTCGCATCTCGGACGTGATCGCGGCAGCGAACCGCTCGACAAGGTGCGCGATGCGCTGGAGGTTCGTCTTCGCGAACTCGACCGGCCGCTGGTTGTCTTCGTCGACGACATCGACCGGCTCGAGCCCGAGCAGATCAGGATGCTCCTCCGGCAGGTGAAGGCAAACGCCAACCTGCCCAACATCGTCTTTGTCCTCCTGTTCCAGCCCAGCATCATAGAGCGTGCGCTCGATCCGGTCGCAGACGGTGACGGTCGCGCTTTTCTCGAAAAGGTCGTGCAGGCTAGCTTCGACCTACCGGCGGTCCCGGTATCGATTGTGCATCATATATTCGGGGAAGAGCTCTCCGAGCTGGCGGGACCGTACGCAACGGAGGCGAATGGGTTCTCGCAGACGCGTTGGGGTAACGCGTTCGTCGGCTGCATCCAGCCGCTATTGCGCAACATGCGCGACGCGCGCCGATTGATCTCGTCCATCGCCGTGCACTTACCGTTGCATGCGGCCGGCGACGTATTTGAGGTGAATATTGTCGACTTCCTTCTTCTGGAGGCGCTCCGGGTCTTCGAACCGGACCTCCATGAGGCGCTGTTCCGAGAGAGGGAGCTGGTCCTCCAGGAGGGTCGGTTCCCGGGCTATGGTCGGCGGGATGAGGACAGGACAGCGGCCGAGCGACTTCTCGAGCTCGTGCCGGAGGAGCGCCGCGTCATCGCCCGGGACGCGCTCAAGGACCTCTTTCCGCCTCTCGAATGGGCATACGGGGGCACGAACTACGCAGAGGGCTCCCATCTCAAGTGGCTGACAGCCAAGCGGGTGTGCTCCCGGCGCTACTTCCCGCGTTACTTCGAACTCCAGACAGCGGCCGGCGAAATGTCGGAGCGTCGCTTCGTCGCGTTCCTCGACGCGACTACGACGGAGGACGGGCTAGCTGCCGCGATCGCCGATGTCGAGACCGATGGCCTGCTGCCCTCGCTCGTCGCGAGGTTCGACGAGTCCGTCGACCGCCTTCCGGTCGAAAACGCCGCCGTGCTGCTTCCCGCGATGTTCGGAATCGCCCAGAAGCTCGCAGGCCTGCGCGCCGGCGACCCCTTCGATTCGCCCTGGCTTTCAGCATGGCGAGCGACGAGCTGGTTCCTAAAACGGGTGCCGGAAGGTATGCGAGGTGATCTGGCGCTTGAGGCGCTCCGCCAGACCAAGGCGCTGTCAATTGCTGCGATCTTGATTCATCTTAACGATCCCGCCGATCGGAAGGAGGGGGAGAACGACGCCTTCGATCCGGCGCTCGACACCGATACCGTCGAGGCAATGAAAGCCGAATGGCTGCGGTTGATGAGGAGCCGCGCCGCGGACGTCGACGTGCTGATCGCCGAACCGGATCTCATGTCCTATTTGTACCGATGGAGGGACTACGCTGGTTCATTGGACGAACCCCGCGAGTGGATGGTCGAGGCGATCCGGACCGACGAGGGCTTCGCAAGGATGGCCACACGCATGATGAACCGGGGCACGGTCCACGCGTGGGGTGACAGGGTCTCTGCACCGCACAACACATTCAACAAACAGACGATCGACGACTTCGTCGGCATTGACGTGGCCAAGGTCAGGTGCGACGCGATCGATCCCGCAGAATTCCCCGAGCACGAGGAGGCCCTGCGAACGCTGCGTCGCTCTGTTGATATGTGGCTTGGACTAAGAGAGCGCGACCCATTCGATTTCTAATCGGGTGGCCCATGTCTAGGCCGAGTTGACCAGAAAGGTGCTGTCATGCGCGAGAAAGCGGTCGTACTTATGGTCCCGTCGACCAATCGATGTTGAAACTCAAATGCTTCTCCTAAATGTCGAAGGGGCCATTGAATTCACTGGGCGGCCAGTGTCCGTGTAGGACGGCCTTCAGCCAACCGATGTGGTCGATGGAACGGCCGTTGTACTTTGGAAGCAACCGCTGCAGTCGTGCCGGGGCAGATGTCGGCTTCGGGTCGCAAAGAGCCCTTCGCGTCGCTCTGCAACGGCCACTTCGTGTCGCGCGTGGCTGTTTGCAGACATCGCCAAGCGGCATGATAACGAGATAATCCTTCTTATCACTACGGCATGATCGCCCATTCAAACTGGGGTCTGCGCAATGCGTGGGCGCGACAGCTTGCGGCGCGGCAACGGGCACGACTGTTCAATCGGGCGCTCAGTGGGCGCGAGCCTTCCGATTGCAACGGCCTTGGAAAAGGTCCGACTTTACTTCCACAATGAACTTAGATCATTGATTTTCAAAGGAAAAATTCCGCGCGCATCGGGCAAATTTTTGAAAAAACGCCCAAGTTCAGACTTTACTTCGCAAAACGCCCCAACTTTACTTCGGCTGACGCCTGCGCGGTGTTGAATTGCGCGAACGTCGGAACAGTAGACGTTCACCCGAAGCCCGCAATGAACGCGCGACGGCTGGCTACGCGACGGCCGCCGTTTTTTACGTACAAGGTTCTGCAGGTCGCGGCGGCCAAGCCGGCAAGCGGCGGAAAAGGCACGGGTTCACATGCGGCGCCGCGCATGCACCTTCGGCGCGGTCATATCCGACGACTGGAAAACCGGGTGACCTGGGTACGGCCAGCCGTCGTAAACCCAGGCAGTGAGCGCGGCGTCGTCGCGAAGGACTATCGCGTTCTCAGCCCCGAATCGGGCGAGCCGAAATAACGGTCTGTCCAGTTGGAATCCAAAGAACGCGGATATCCGCGGTCGTGGAAAGTTGCCTCGGTCCATTCGGCTCCGCCGGCTTTGTCGTGGCCGATGGGCACAGGGAGACGCTCGCGACGCGTGGCCCTTCCGGGTACTGCGGCCGCACCGTCCGAGCAACAAACCGATAGACGTCCGCAACGGTACATAGAATTGTCACAGCGCAGCGGACTATTGATTTACCTCCACACATTTGCCGAAACTCATGGAACCTCTAACCCTGCAGTCTCTGCAGCTTGAATTGCGCAAACTCGACGCTCAATTAGCTGATGCCCGGACCGCGGAAAAAAAGGCCGCTCTGGCCACATTCAAGGAACAGGTCGCCCAGTACGGGATCACCCAACAGGAAGTGCTGTCGGCGTTGGGCTATATTCAAACGAAGCCGAAGCGCGCATCGGCGAAGTACTACGATCCTTCGTCGGGTCGTAGTTGGTCCGGTCATGGCCCGCGGCCTAAGTGGCTTGTCGGGAAGGACGTTAGTGACTATGCCGTCGATCGCGTGCCGCAGCCGTGGTGGCCGGGCGAGGACGCGTAATACGGGGTGCGGACTGAAAAAGATGGACGCCGTTATGGATTTCCGACAGCTGGTATGGGCGCCGCGTGCAATCGCTGAAGACTGGGGCGAAACGCCCGATCCGGTAGTCTGGATTGCGATCGACCTACTAGACGCGTCGTGGTGCAAGACGCGGGATCACTATGTCGGTCCAGGCGGAATCGGGTCGCCCCAAATCGGCAAGTACGCGGCCGTCGGCGCTTTTTTGGCGGCGAATATCGGAAGAACCGCTATTTTCGTTCCAAGCCTCTCGCTGGTCGCCGACGAAGTAGCTTTTAATGATGGCCGACACACTTGCGCGTGGCTTCGCGATCATGGCCTCCGGGTATTACCGGTGGAGGTCGGGCGCGCGTATGAACATATATTCAGGCGACGCTTTGAAACAACCGAGCGCGTGGGCCAACTCGCCACTCGGTCTCGCTGAGCCGACGCGTGCTCTGCTGACTCGCCTGATCGTCCCAACGTCACGTGGGATACTTCAGCCGCGCATGGTACTTCGCTGCCTCGCGACGCATTCGCGCCTCTTCGGGCGACACGTAGATCGACGTCGTGCCGAGCGACGCGTGGCCGAGCGTACGCTGTACGACCTCGAGCGCGACGCCGGCGGCCAACATCTGCGTGCCGACCGTGTGCCGAAACGCGTGCGGCGATGTGCCGGCCAGCTTACGCCGGTCGGCCTCGCTCAGGTTCGGCATCACTTCGAGCAGCTGCGCGATCGCCCATTGCGTGAGCCCGCGCGCGCCGCGCACGGAGTATCCTCCTCCTGATGCGGTGCCGGCACCCTCTTCCTCACTGTCGACGGGGTCGCCGAATTTCTCTCGCGCCCGCGGCGTCGGGGGGATGACCAGCGGCGCCACCAGCGGCAAACCGGGTGGCTTCACCGCAGCCGCCGCGTCGAGATCCTCGCCGCGATCGTGCCAGTGCACGCGCAGCGCGTCGACGCACTCGTCGCTGATCGGCACGAAGCGTTGCTTGTTGCCCTTGCCGATCACCTCGAGCAACCAGCTGGCTGGCGTGTCGTCATCCGCCGGCATCCAGACGAGCGCCGCTCGCGTCGCCGCGGCCGCCTCGGCGATCCGCAAGCCGCCATCCCCCATCAGCAACAGCAGCGCACGCGCGGCGCGCCAGCGCGGCCCACTCGTGCTCTGCAACTCGCTCCGTTCGGCCAGTGTTGCGCGCACGCGCGTCCAGAGCTCGAGCGGTAGCGCCCGCTCGACCTGCAGCTTGCGCACGCGCCTGACGACACTTGGATCCGAGACCGCCTCCCAGGGATTGCCGGCCAGGTACCGGACCGCCACCAGCCACGTGAATGCCGCGCGGATTGTGCGCACCGTGTAGCGCTGGCTTTCTGGAGACAGGCCGCCCGGCGCGAACGGCCGCCACTGGCGACTCGTGCGCGCGACCGGCGGCCCTGTAAAGCGCTCGGCCGGCGCGACTAGAAATGCCTTGTACGCTTCGCAATCCTCGACCCGCATTGACGACAGCGCGACGCCGCGTTCCGCAACGCACCACAGCACGAGGCGCTCGAGCTCCTTCTTGTAGGCCCGTTGCGTCGCAGGCCGATCGTCGTATCGGTGCAGGTACGCGCGTATCGCATCCAGATCGTGCTCGGCGCCCAAATACGCGAACACGGGCGCCCGGTTGGCACCGTGAGCGCCGGACAGCGCGTCGGGCAGCGCGAGGCGCTCGAGCGGGGCCAACTGCCCGGCGCTGGCGGTGACGCTTGCCGCAGTCGGCGCGAGCGCGTCGCCGGCGTCGACGTCGACCTCGACGGCCGCGCCGATCGAAGACGCGTGACGCCTCAACCAGGCGGCCAGCACACGGGCGCGACCGACGCCGATCCGTGGCACGG
This sequence comes from Burkholderia sp. 4NA327C6, assembly GCF_005502655.1. Classification (NCBI taxonomy): domain Bacteria; kingdom Pseudomonadati; phylum Pseudomonadota; class Betaproteobacteria; order Burkholderiales; family Burkholderiaceae; genus Burkholderia; species Burkholderia sp. 4NA327C6. Next base: position 30,958 of record NZ_SCNZ01000065.1, read on the forward strand.
CTCGCCACCATTGCCCGCCGCGGCGGTTCATGAAGGCGACGAGCTCGCCGAGCGTGCGGATCCCCTCGCCTTCCAGGCGCGCGGCGATGAGCGGCCGGAACCAGCGGCCTACAGGGTGATCGCCCTGCGGCAGCGCGATCGCCCACTGCCCGGCCACCTGCTCGATCAGCTGCAGCGACACAGGCGTCAGGCGCGGCTCGCCGTATTTCTCGATCGCCGCCTGCAAGTGGGATTTCAATACGGGCGAACCATCGCGCAGCGCGGCCGCGACCAGATCGTCGCGCATTGTGCGCAGCAGCTGCGCGACGTCGACCGGCTCGTCCGTATCGCGGTCGAAGTACAGCCGCTCGATCGTCTCAATCGGCAAGCCTTTCACGCGCGCGCGCAGCGCCGTGAATTCAGTGCGGCTGTAGCTGCGCAATGGCATCTGGGCCAGCTGCTGGTGGCGATTTGCCATGGTTCAGCCTACAGGTATGGGGGAGACGACCGTTTCGGCCGTGGTGACGCGCTGAAGCCGCTCAAACGCCGCGACATAGCGATGCATCGGCACCGCGGCCAGCTGCGCGTCAAGCCGTGCGAGCACGTGCTCGACCGCGGCGCGCTCGAGATCGGTCAGCGCGCCCGACTCGCCCCGCGCGGCGCGGGCGGCACAGTCCTGGAGCCCTGTCTCGGCGAGTCGATACGGTCCTGGCTCGGTCGGGTCAAGGAAGTACGCAAGGTAGATCGCATTCAAGAGCGTGGCCAGCTGCGCGACATCGTCGTTCGCGTCGCGCAGAGCAGCCAGCGCCACATGGTGCTTCAGCTGGATCCGGCGCAGTTCGGCCGCAGGGATCGGTAGCAGCTGCGCCCGGGTCAACGGCCGGCGGATACGGGAGGTGGCTTTTCGCATGCTCAAGATGGGTCAGAAAGGGAAGCGTCGACCACGGCGGCCAGGCGCACCACATCCGCCTCATAGGTCGGCCGCTCTGCGGCAGCAAATCCCTGAAGAGCGACCGTGCGCCACAGGTTGAACGCGCCACGCGCAATAGCTTGCGCGATGTCAGGCGCGACTGCCGCGTTTCCATATACCGGATTCGACAATGCGCGGTAGTCGCAAATTTGCCACCCGGCGAGTTCCGTGAACTGCGAATACGACATCATGATTACGGCTCCTGTTGCAATGGCCGATCGATTTCAGGACCGAGTGTCTCCGGGTGCTGCACGCGCTACGGCGAGCACGACCTGGCGGCATTGCTCGGCATCTGTGCAGGCCCGATGACGGGTCGCAAGCTTCCCAACGCCGAGCAACAGCGCGGCGTCGGCCAGGCTGAGCCAGCGACCAGCCCAGCCGTTCAGCAATTCCATCGTGCATTCGACACGCAGCGCCGGCAACATCACGCCGTGGGATCGCGATGTTTGGTACAGCATGCGCTCGTCGAACGCCGCGTTGTGAGCGATCAACAGCCGCCCCGTGAGCAGCTCGGCCACCTGCGGACCGATCGTGTTCCAGGCGGGCGCGCCGGCGACGTCCGCGTCGGTGATCCCGTGGATCTCCGTCGCAGCCGCCGGTATCGGCATCGCGGGCTTCACGAGCGTGTCGATCAGCACGGCGCCGGCGCGATCGAGAATCGCGATCTCGACGATCGCCGCCTGGTGATCCAGGCCGGTCGTTTCGGTGTCTATGAACAGCGGATCAGCTACCAGCCACTCTTTCGCGGTAACGTTGATAAAGCGGGCCGCTTCGTCCCGTTTCTCGCGGGCGACGTCGTCAAGGCACGCGTCGCAGCAGCCGTATCGATCCAGCCATTCGATTTGCGCGCGCGTACCGCAAATCGTGCATGGCCGAGTTCCCGCTAGTGCCCGGCCGGCTGCGAGCGCGGCCGCTTGGGCGGGGCTCGGGGCGCGAGCCGCGCGCATCGGCACCGTCGACGCAGGCTCGTAAAGCGCGATCCACGTATGGCCCTGCCAATAGTGTGCAACCGGTGCCTGGCCGTCGGCCAGATTGCGCCGCGCCTGCTTCAGCTCGGTTTTCGTCTGCAGCTCGAGCGGCGCCGCGGCTCGGTTCGGGTAGCGCATCGGGAAACTCTCAGGGTGCCTTGCAGGGTGTCACTCGACCGTCTCGGTGTGGGCCGAGCCGAAGGCTTTGGCCCAGCTCTCGTCCGTGACGTTGTCGAGCGTGGCAATCGCCGCCGCGCGCGACGCATCGATGGTAGACGCCTCGCTCTTCGGCACATGCATGCCTGTCAGCACGTCGGAAACCGCATAGCACGGGAGATCATCGCGCCCGATGATCGCGTGGACGGCCCAAGTCCGTCCGCGGTGCTCGAACGGAATGCCGATCACATCGACATCGCCCGCGCGCATGGCGAGCGTGAACACGACGCCGTTGACATACTGCGGCGCCGGCCTGGCCGGCGGCTTCTTCTTGGTAGTGCGAGCCATTAGGTCACTCCTAATCAGCCTGATTGAGAATTTCGACTTCGAAGCCGACCGGCCATCCATGGGTACGGACCTGCAACGCGTCCTCGGCGATCAATTCCGGGACAACGTCGTGGTAGTCCTCATCCTGCGGCGTGATCATCAGGATCGCGCTCGGCACGCCTTTCGCTGCAGCGATCTGGCCTGCCAGCCGCTTCAGCTCGGCAGTCCACTGTTCGACCTGGCGCGCAAGGACTTGCTGTTCTTCATAGGTTTTCATCGTTGGATTTCCTTGTCAGTTCGGGGTCAATGATGTCGCCGAATGCGGGCGACAGGCGTTCCACATCGTATTTGCCCAACACGCGACCTAAGCGCATGCCCACAGTCGATCGACCGATCTTTTCCAGGTAGATCATCGCGCCGGCGCACATACTTTCTTGACCGCTTGCGACGTAGTGACCGTCGTCATCCCACACACCGCCGGTACGCGTGTTGTGGACGGTCTTGTGGCAGTGAAATGTGCTGTGATCGTTGCGCACCAGTCGTTCGATGATCCCCTCCAGGCGACCCGGCGCGAGGATGATCGCGTCACGCTTGCGAAACGGGCAGTTCTCGCACGGGCGACGCAGCTTGAAGTAATTGTCGAGGTCGGCGCTCATTGGCATTTTTCTCAAAACCCGTATTGATCGTCGCCCCAGCGCCGCAGCACCCGGTAGTCGTGCTCGGGCAGCACGATCAGGCCCGCCTCGGCCGCCTCGAGCACGCGCTCCATCTGCCCGCTCAGGATCAGGTTGCCGTGCAGACCGTAGAAGTACCAGGCGAAGCGATGGCCGATGCGCTCGTCGAACTGCGTCAGCTTCCCGTACAGGCTGTACACGTCCAGCTTCGCGGTGTTCTTCAGCGCCGCGATCTTGCGCGTGTGCGTCCAGCGCGGTATGAAATCCATCACGCGGCCGGTACGCGGATCGGTGTAGTCCTCGGTGCTGAAAACCCACCGCTGACAGACGCGCTCGCCCGCCTGGCCGGCGCTTGACGCAGCCCAGTCGTCGAAGAAGCGGCGGCCGCGCCATTGTTGGTTGTCGTAGCCCGGCGTGAGCTCGCGCACACTGACCACCCGCGATTCGCCCGTGTCGAGGCTCCGCTCGACCAACTCCCGATCGCCGTCGCGCTGCCGGCGCTCGTTATAGGTCGTCTCGGCGAGCGCCGCAAAGTGCTTCATGTCGATCACCGCCTCGAGCCGATAGCGCGGCGAGCCGAGCGTGCGCCGCTCGAACCGTTCGACCGGCATGTCGTGCCAACCGGAGCGCAATTCATGCAGATCCGGCAAGCGCCACGGCGTGCTGCGCGGAAACACCTCGCGCTCGACGAATTCCTGTTCTTCCCAGATTTCGAGCTGCACGAAATTGTCCTGATCACCGCCACGGTCAAATACGAAGTAGTGCAACAGCGGCTGGACGTCGACCAACTGATAGCCGGAATCCCGGTGCGCGAGCAACACGTCCTCCACCGAGCCGCCGTGCGCGTCGAGCTGGGCGTCGATCCACGCGTGATAGTCGGCTGCGATCTCGCGGCCGTCGGCATCGATCACGCGGGCCGGCCGTTCAGAGAACTCGTCGCGTGTGACCGCGTAGCGCGCGCCGCGATAGTCGGTGCGGGTCGCAAACGTGGTCAGCAGCGCGGCGTGCTTCGACGTGACCGGGGTCGCCGCGACGACCGTCGCGAGCACGTCGGTGTGCAGTTCGTATTCTTTGCGCATTGCGCGCTCCTGTCAGAGTGAGTCGGGTTACCAGCCAATCTGCCGGGCCAGGTAGTCGGGATCGACGGCGAGCCAGAGCGTATGGGGCTCGCGTTCGGCGCCGGCACGCAACAGAACCTCGACGCCCTTTTTCCCCCACTTCGTGCGGGGCGTGATGCCGACAACTTGATCGGTGCGCAAGAAGTGCGGCCCGCTGTCGTCGACGATCCGAACAGCGATCGGCTTGGTCGCGCCGATCCGGTGATGGACCTTGCCGGCCACGATCACGTAGCGAAACGGGTCATCGCTGCTCGTGCCGGGAAACAACCGCTGCGCGTCGGCCAGCTGCGAATCGGACAACTCGTCGTAGGTCTTGATGATCTCGGTCATGGTCTCGCTCTCTCGATTCCTTGTCGGCGGGCAGGTGCTCGCGGGAGCAGTCGCGCGCGGTAAGTCTGCCCAATGCCCGCCCCTCTCGGGGCGGGCGGGGCTGTCAGTGGAGCATCGGTCCGAACAGCAGGCCCAGCTTGACGCTCCAGTACAGCAGTTGGACGCCGGCGGCTGCGCAGTTCAGCCAGAGAGTCACCGTTTCGCGTTTCATCGGGGCACACCCTTTTCCAGTTAATGTGCCTCGTATAGGTGTTCAAACTGATGATGACCGCGACGCAGACGCATTATTTCGCGGAAACCGAGTCACCCCTCTAATTGTGCGATTTCCCGTCACCGTGTCGCCGTGTTCTCGCCCATCGCTGCCGCGTCGAACGCGGCTTGGTATCTGGGCGCCAGCACATCCCAGCTGCCCGGATAGTCGGCAGGAAGCTGCCGACCGCAATCGGGTATAGAGCGCCTCGCCCGAAGTGGCCGCCGATACGTTGTGTGCGCCACGCGGGAGGTCCGCGCCAACATCGGTGCTCGCTTCACCCGATGCGTGCTCGGTCCCATCGATTTCGCGCAGCAATGCACAGGCGGCCGCCAGCTCGCCGTAGACATGTTCCATCGCAGCGGACCAACCATGTGCGAAGGCCGGCTTCCCGATCTCGCCGTAGCCCACGGTTTCCGGCACCCCTGCCTTCACGGCCTCGAGCACGCAGCGCAGCTCGTTGAGCACGCCGCTATGGGTGTAGAGGCCCGCGCGGCTCAGCTGAGCATCTGCGTTGGCGATCGCTTCGGTTTTGGCGTTCATTGTGATCTCCGGTATCGGGGCGTTCAGGCGGCAGCGACCTTCGCGGCGCACGCTTCGGCCAGCGCGCGAGCATCGGTCGCCCACGGGGTCGCGCCGGCCTCCTCGGCCGCGTTGCGCAGGAAGTGCGCGGCGTCCTGCCAGTCGCCGGCGGCCACGGCTTTCCACGCCAAGCGGCAGCGCGTCACCTGGTCGTCGGGTGCGTCCAGCAGCAGGTCGTAGGCAGTTTTCATCGTCGCTCCTGGCGAAGGCGTTTCGGTCAGCGGCGCGGCGCGCGCTGCTCGAGATGGATCACGTTCGACCGCGCAAACGTCACGCGCTCGGGGATGAAGAAGCCGCGGTATTCGTCGCCGGCGTCGGCCGCGCCGACAAATTCCGTCACATACGCACCGTAGCTCTCTTCGTCGACCAGCCCGTCGTGCACGCGATCCAGACACACGGTCGCGCGCAGGCGCGGGCCGTCGACCGGCTGCAGCTCGACCACGTCGCCGCGCTCGATGGTGTCGCGCGGGCGATCGCGCAACGCGTCGCAACCGCGCGTCATCGGGCCCGGCGCCGGCACGAAGTCGCTCGGATAGCGATAGCCCCAGGCGCGCCGCAGCAGCGGCCAGGCGGTGGTCGGTATCGGCGCCTCACCCGCCTCCCAGCGCTGCACCTGACGCGGCAGCACGCCCAACAGCGCGGCGGCCTGCGCCTGAGTGCGCCGGCCGCGAACGCGCAGGGCCTTGAAGGCGGCCGCGGTCGGCGCCGGTGCCGCGTCGGCGGGAGGCGGGCCGGATGGGTCGCCGACGAAACCGGGCGGCAGACCGTCGAGCGTCACGCCCCCGTCCCACTCGAGCGCGACGATCGCGCCGCACTGGGGGCAAGCTACGCCCTCGCCGTCGTGCGTGTCATCGGGCCGGCGCGTCTCGCCGCGGTGGCCGCAGCCCGGGCAGCGGTACACGTACAACACCGACATGAAGCCTCCTGAACAGAACCCGTCTTAAAGACGGGTGAACCAGCATAGCACGTCTTAAAGACGTGTCAAGGACCGTTGTAAAGCGCCCTCCGGGGTTTTCGAGCATTAACCGCAATGCCGATAAGGGGAGTTATCGGCATTGACGACGCACCACAAAAACCCGGCCGCAGCCGGGTTCGCCCGTCTCAGGACCGCATGATCAGGGACACGGCCAGGAGCGGCAGGTTCGCCGCGGCGATCGCCGCCAGCGGGTGATAGAGCCCGTAGGTGCCCGGCCAGAGGGCTGACAGCCCCCGCTCGACGGTCGCC
>NZ_SCNZ01000066.1:0-37519 GCF_005502655.1 Burkholderia sp. 4NA327C6
AAAACCAGCGGGTAACGAAGAGTTATCCACACCGGAATAGATGTACTACGCTGTCTCGGGGTGGGTCAGATTTAGATGAAATCGGTGGGTTAAGACTCGGTGGAAATCAACAATCTAGACCATGCTTGTACCGGCTTCGCTGGTTGGCTGGCGGGAGTGTGGGATACATTAGGAGAAGAAGACATTGCGTTGCTGACGTCTATCGGCGCGACGCTGTATCGCGAAGGCTACGGGCGGCGATACTAGGGACTGTTGACTTTCGATGAACTTCGCCTACCTGCATTATTTCAGTTACTACCAACCGTTCACCGGCTCCATCCGGCGACGCTAGCGTTGAGCGAGCCGGATGCCCGCTTTTGAACCGCGTTGGGACGTTTGCAGAAACTTGCTGAACGCCCGCAACGGGTCGGTAACTGCCGGTCCCCAAAAGCACAGGCGTAGGTTCGCCGATCCTTCTCAGACGAGGCGCAGGTACTGCTGCATCATTGGAGTGACGGGTGCAGGTGCTGCGGTGGGGTGCGTGCTCATGTGACCGTTCGAAGTTCGCCGTTCGGCCAGTTGCCGGAGATCACGACCGGCCGCTGCCAGCCACTTGCGGACGTTCGGCACATTCGCTTGGATCACCTACAATCGGGGCGCATTCACCGAATTGGCAGATGCGGTCCTAAACGCTCCGGTAAGCAGATTTTGAAGATCGCGTGGCGGCGCAAGCGTGAGCACCTAGCCCAATAGTTGCGCAAGCCGTCCAGTGCTGCCTCATGTTAGTCTCCGATGACGAAAGGGGGTTTTCATGCACCGAATGATCGTGTATCGCGGCTTCGAGATTCAGGTCGAGTTGACTCCGGCTGCTGATGAGGACACGTTTGACGTGACTTTTCAGATAAAAGGCGGAACAAACCTCGAAGTGCTCGGCGCGCGGGGAGGCCGCATACCGCTGCGCAACGGCCCTTTTACTGAACGATGGGCCTATCTGGTAGCCGAAATCGCCGGTCAAGCCGCAATCGACGTGTTACTCGGTCCCGTTGACTGATTCCATCTTCGTTTCCCGGCTCAATAGGCTCAGCGATCGCACAGGGGAGGGCCACCCGCCACGTTCTGCGGTCCTGTCAAAATAATGTCGTCAACTCGCCTAACTGACGATCCAGGAAGGGGCGAGCGTAGGTCTTGGCGAAGGTTTGTACGTAGAGCCTTGTCAGATAAGGCGAAGGTACTGCTGCACCATTGGAGTGACGGGTGCAGGTGCGGCGGTGAGTTGCGTGCTCATGTGCCCGGGAAAAGCTGCTTTGGCTGCCGGCCCTTCGCAGCAGCTGTCCAAGCGGTCACTGGAGCGAATCTCAGGTGGCGCTCTTCTTTTTGTCCTACCATTGTTCTCGGTGCCAATCCTAGGTGAAGCGAGGAGAACAAGATGTCGACCCATAGCTCGGATACGTCGAAGGACGACGCGGTGACGCGGGCCAACGCGGAAGGTTCCGCAGGGAGTGTGGTAAAGCAGCCGCATCAAAGCATCCAAGTGCCGACTCCAGCGTACGTCGAGCGGCCGGCCGAGGCTACCGCCGGAGGTAACTGGGGTGGTGTAGGCACTTCGCAGCAAGCTTCGTCGCCGGCCGACGCGACGGCCTCCGTGCTCAGAGGCACGGCGTATCAGTCGACGGCGCACTCGACGGGCGCAGTAGGGCAGCAGACGCAGGAAAGCAACCCCGCCGTGGCGCGTCCCGGTGGCGTGGCGACAATTGAAGATCCCCCCGAATACACCGCTGCAAATCCGGATACTGCCAGCAAAAGCGATCAGTCGGGTGCCTTGGAGACAATGCCTCAAGAAAGTCTGCGCGGTGGTCAGCTCAAGTGGAACGAGCAGCGTAGTGATTTGGCTTTGGACCCGGCCGAACCAGGGATTCCGAGTGCCGGTGATCCGATCAACCACGACGATCCGGTCGGGGACCGTGTAGAGAAGCCGGATGACCTTTCTCCGTTCGGCGGCGGTGGGGTGAACTAGAGTTCCTGCCGGCCGGGTTCGACTACCTAACCTTGTCTGGGGCAATGTCACCCGTCCGTGCTTCTGGGGCGGCTGAGTTGGATGGTCAAATACCTCAACGCACTGATTTTCGAAGAGTTCTGACGGCCTGCAAAGCCGTTTAGGTCGCTTCGCCTCCAGCTCGCACATTGAGTAAAAGCCACGCTTCGACGGGATTTTTCACGTCCGCGCTACGGCTCTAATCTCTCTGTGTCGACGTGCTATATGCGCTGCTAGCGCTCCTTCTAGAAGGGAATTTCCTCTTCTGACACTGAGGACGGCATCCATGGGTAGTGAGATGTAGATGAAATGAAGTCAGTCGTGTAATGCGACCTTTGTCCCCAATATTCAACTTCGTCTATATCTGCTACCGATGTGGTCAGGGATTCAGTGTTGAAATCCCAATAGGTATATCCTGAAGTACCATCGCGATGGAAGGCCGATATATTTTTTGCCTCAACCAGCTCCCCGCGAGCAAGGGCATCTTGCTGAATTAATTCGGTCTCGGCCTCTACCTTAAGTGCTAGTGCCTTTAGTGCTGTCCCAATTTCACTCGAATTAGATTCAAGTGTGGATTTTGAGAAAACAATGCTTATCGTCTTGGCTGCTTGGAGTGTTTCGTTATCGATCATTCTTGGATGGACAGCGCTCTCGCTTAGATAGATGCAAGTTTCTCTTATTTCTGGGTAAAGGCGAAGTATTTGAGAGGTTCGAAGCGTTCCAACTCTGTAATTAGAGTATTTTGTTGGCCCATTCTTTTGCAAGACCGGGATGGTATAGGTGAGCTGTGTTCTAATCCACTGTTGATCGCGGCTCGAAAGTAGATTTGTTCGCCAATGATCATTTCCTATTGGTTTCAGCTCTTTGTACCATGCATCCTCGGAATTGGTTGGAACCACGTCACTTATCGAGGTTAGCTGTACGAGGCAATTTTCGATCTCAATCAGTAAATGTTTTGAGTTTTGTTTAATGAGGTCGATGTCATCTTGCTTGATTGGTCGAAAGTGTGCCAGTGAATTTCTAACAGTTCCAATCTCCTGAAGCTTGGTAAGTACGATGGCTTTGCTTGCTCGAAAAAAAGGCGCGAAGTGTTTCCAATAAACTTCGGAGGTGATTATTTGCGTAAGTTCACCGCTATTCAAAAATAGCATTGGTGATGAAACCTCGTAACCGAGATATCCATATTCTCGGGTCTGATGAATTCGCTTCTTTGTTTCAGTTCTAATTGTGATGCCATCCCCTAGGGCGGCCAAATCCCAATCCTTCCCGAACTGACGCTTAAGGACTACGTAGACGAATAGCCGAAGGGCATTTTCGAATCGAAAAAGGATGTTGAAGGCCTCGTAGTAATAAACGTGCAGCCATCGTTCCGGTATTTTGAAGTTGCGGCTATCACCTGCTTCTGCTGGACGCCATTCCATAGCTATTTCCCCGTTGCGTGATTTTGCCGTGCGCCCGAGAGTGCATTCAATTTCGGTTCGTCTATGGCAAATTTTGTTCAGTTCTGAATTTACTACAGAAGATAAGGATTGGGGGGCCGAGTTTGCCAGCGGCCAGAAAGGGGCCGCTCGAAGTTCGCCATCCGGCCAGTTGTTGGCGACGGCGAGTGACCGTTGCCAGTGAAGCAAATTGAACGGGTGTGACCGAAGACCGCTCTGGGGCAGCGACGGTGGCTCCCAAATGGGTGAGCGTAGGTCTCGGCGTAGCTTTGTGTGCTGCGCCTTATCAGATAAGGTGCAGGTACTGCTGCATCATTGGAGTGACGGGTGCAGGTGCTGCGGTGGGGTGCATGCTCATGTGACCGGGAAAAGTTGCTTTGCCCGAGTTTACCAGTGGCTCGCGCGGGATCACTCTAAGTTCGCCATCCGGCTAGTTGTCGGCGATGGAAAGCGGCAGCTACTGGCCAAGAGTGGTTGTGGGAACCTGCCGGGCGACGTCCCCAAGACGTCTACGTCCCGATCTGATTATCTTGCTAGTGCCAGAATTTCCAGAACGGCTTGCGTGGCTGGACGGCAGGGGCAGGTTGCGTCGGATACTTGTAGTTGGCGTTGAATGTCCATTCACCGTCGACCCGCAGGAACTCGACCTCCGACTCGATCCAAGGCTCGCCATTTTTCATGAAAGCTCCCCAGTAATCCTCACACAGTTGGGCAAGCTCCTTTGAGATGACTGCTTTATCCTCGGAACCCGCATTTTTGAGCTTGTAGTCGATGCGGTGACCATCGCATTGAATCGTCAGTTGCCCCTTGTCCCAAGACTCAGGTGAGCAGCGAATGGCTTCACGAATTAAGGCGGTGAGGGCTTCTGTGTAACCGTCGAATTTATCAGTCATTTTCCGAGATCCTAAAGTGCGTCCACTTATGATGAGTCGTTATTGGGTGGTAGTGCCGCACGGCCAGAGGTGGGCTCGACTGTCCGAGTTTACCAGCGGGCCGCACGGGACCGCTCGAAGTTCACCGTTCGGCCAGTTGCTGGAGATCACGACCGGCGGCTGCCGGCCACTTTGAGACGTTCGACGTCATGCTCCGGATTAGCGACAATCGCTGCTCAAAGTATCGAGAAAAAAAGGCACAGCATGGAACACAAACAACACAAGTTGAAAACCGAAATGGCGACGAAGCTAAGAGACGCGTTGGAGCAAGTTTCCGATGAGCGCTCTTTCGTGGAATTTCTGGCGCATCTCGCGACTGACTGGTTCACTGAAGCAGAAATCGAAGCGACCATGCCATCATCACCCTATTCCAGTGGTGTATTGGGCTGGGAAAATGGTTCCATCGGCGCCTTCCTGGAGGCCTCGTGCGCATGGGCAAATGCGTCCACAAAGGGATTGAAATATTACACACCGTCGGAAAATCCTTGGCGCCGCGCCGCTGATATTTTGATGGCAGGCAAGATCTATGAGTAAACTACCTCTCTGATCTGTAGTGGCGCGGCTTCGCGCGGTGAGGCGGTGTCAATTGCTTGAGTGAATGTCCCCTGTCTAGAAGGATGCACGACCGTTGTGGGTCGGTAACGGCCCGCGTCCAAAAGGGTAGGCGTAGGTGTCGGCGTAGCTTTGTGCGCCGACCCTTGTCAGATAAGCCGCAGGTACTGCTGCATCATTGGAGTGACGGGTGCAGGTGCTGCCGTGGGTTGCGTGCTCATGTGACCGGGGAAAAGTTGCTTTGGCCCCCCGAGTTTACCAGTGGGCCTGACGGGACCGCTCGAAGTTCGCCATCCGGCCAGGTGTCGCCGGTGATGGCGAGAGACAGCTAACGGCCATCTACGGTCGCTCGTTCACGGTCTAGGACGGATTTCCGTATCAGCTGGCAATGAGCTTCGCGGTGTAGCCGTCGCCCTGAACGTCGTTGCGCATCCGTTGCGCCTCGGTGCCAGGGCGTTCGGCGAGCCGATTGATCTGGCTCGCTGCCTGCTCGTCGAAGACCGCTATCGGGTCCAGAATACTTGACGCTCGATGCAGGCAAATCCATTCCGTCCGGTCTGCCGCATCGGGGTCGGTTTCGCTTATCCAGTTCGTCCCGCAAGATTGACAACGGTACGCCTGAACGAGCACCGGTGTGCGGCCGAGCGGCCGCAGCTTTCGCGGCCGTCGCAGCGCCAGAAGCCCAACGTGCGGCGCCCAGGTATCGCTGAGCATCTGATTACAAGCTTCGCAGCACATTTCTGTCAGGTAGCGACGGAAGGGTTTTTAACTATAGCAGGCCAGTGCGGGAGGGGCCGCCGGCGAAGAATACACCGCGAAGGAGGCCGGACTGCAACGGGCGCTTACTGCTGCATCATTGGGGTGACTGTTGCAAGTGCTGCGGTGGGTTGCGTGCTCGTTTGAACGGGGAAAGTTGCTTTGGCCGCCCGAGTTTACCAGCGGGTAAGACGCGGCTGAGGGGAGTTCGTCGTTTGCTCAGTTGCTCGGGATCGGCGCGGCGAAACAACCGCATGCGTTCACATAGGCGCAGCTAACACGTTGATCCGAGCACCACTCACTCGCTGGTTCGGATCTAGAAGTCGGACTTGTCTAGTTGTATGTGCCGGCCGTCGTCCGGCAATGCATGTCGGTTGACCGCGACAGCAATCTTATCGCGATTGCGTTCGAACGCGTTGAGCAAGTGCTCCGGCGCGGCAGCGCTTGCGCTTAACTTCTCTCGAATGACTTCCGCCGGAAGCCTGATTGCGACGTACCCCCAACCCGGACCGTAGGCAGAGAACGACAGGCTTAGGTCGTCGCAGACGATTGGGGGAGTCAGGCAAATCGGAGAGTCAGTCATGGTAGGTGGTAACTGTTTTCGCTTTGAAGGGTGATTCGAGTATTGCATCTAGACGTGAAAACTCAAGCGGGCTGTCCGCGCTGGAGACGACAAGTTCAGGCACCCGCACTTGCGACAATCGCAGCCAGCGCTTGACTGCCATCTCGTTGGGCAGTGTCTTGGCTGGGAAGGATGTGCTTGCTGAATGCGATCAGTTTGAACCCGCATCCCACGGAGCGAGGCACCGTGATGCCCCAATGCCAACCTCCATCTTGTTCGAACACGTGGAGGGCGTGCAAGGATTGGCTCAGTGCTGGTGAAGAAGTCGTCATGGCGTGCTGTCCCGTCATGGGGCGACTGAGGGGCAAGTGCTTCAAAGGCGAAAATTCAGTCTACGGAAGTTTATGTTGCGGCGCAATATTGGGAGTATTGCGAATATGTCAGTACGCCAATCGCCACAATTTTGAAATATTAATGTGCGGACTGAGAATCGCTGGCATATTGATCTGACGATAGGGATTTTCCGGAGGCATCATGGATTGCGGCTCGCTTGTATGGGCAGGAGTACCGCATAACAGCGATGGGGTGGTTTTTCAGCTTCGCGTGGGGCGCGGACTTCAGCGGTTTCATCTGCCGCGGACGGTGCTTGAGAGGGCGTTCGATCTAGAGAGATTGTCGTCCGATGCGCGACAGCTCGCGTGTTTTTATGAACACTTGGGCGCGATCCTACGCGTCGCGGGGAAGACGCGCTCAAACGCAAAGGCGGATACAGTTCCCCTCAGCGTTTCCGATTTCACTCGAACCGTCAAAACGGGGATTCAGCAGGATTCGCGGACGGTCGCGCGATGAGCGAAGTAGAAAGCGCCGAGCGTAGGTCTTGGCGTAGGTTTCAGTGCTGACTCTTGTCACGCAAGGCGCAGGTACTGCTGCATCATTGGAGTGACGGGTGCAGGTGCTGCGGTGGGGTGCGTGCTCATGTGACCGGGAAAAGTTGCTTTGGCAGCCCGAGTTTATCAGCAGCCCGCACGGGATCGGTCGAAGTTCGCCATCCGGCCAGTTGCCGGGGAACGCGACCGGTTGAATCCGCAGCAAGAAATAGTCGATCGACATTCGCCTCTATCTTGCGGACAATTCCAAGCGGATCCTTTCGAACTCCCAATTTCGATTCAATATGAGTGAACTCCAGCAGGAAGTGCAACGCCTCGCAGCACAGGCTCAGGCCGATTTCAATGATCGCGCTGACGGAAAGTTAGATTTATCGGAGGAAAGTCTACAGATTGTGGAAGAGATGCTTGCAGAGGCTTCGACGTACCGAGACGACCTTCCATCTGAAACGGTTGAGGGAATTGTGACTCGATTCGGTTGTTACATTCTGGAAGTCGGTCGACAGCAGTTCGGCGGTACGTACTCATGGCTCGAAGAACGAAATCAGCCGGTGCTTGTAGTTGGTAATCCACAAAGCCACACAGCGCTTGGAACCTGGGATAAGGTCCGTGGCCGTTTATCCGGAGACGCCGGCGACAACATTCCGTTTTTCTTTGAAGGCTTCGCAAAACGAGTGCGAACGTCATCCGAAGGAAGCCGGGCTCTTTACATTTGAAACCACCTTGGGATGTCCGCCTTAGAGTGAAACCAAGGGCCTCTTCGGGTCGGTAAAGACCGATCGCCCGAAAAGGCTGGCGTAGGTCTTAGCGTAGGTTTGTGCGCTGACCCTTGTCAGATAGGGCGCAGATACTGCTGCATCATTGGAGTGTGGCCGGCGAAGGCGTCGGGCGACAGCGTGGTCATAAGTCAGGCGTGAAGTTGTTGCTTTGGTTGCCCGAGTTTACCAGTGGCTTCGGCATGCACGCGCGAAGTTGGCCATTCGGCCAGGTTGCCGGAGATTGCGCGACCGGCGGCGGTCATTCTTGCGCCGCCGTCCGATCGCACTCCTGGCCGGCCATGAGACGGTCGGCGCCGCTCAGGTCGAGAACCTTCGCGCGCCGACTGGTCTCGTACATCAGGCCGCTTGCCCCGACGTCATGCTGAGCGCCACCGCTTGCGCGACTTCGATGCCGTCGATGGCCGCCGAATAGATGCCGCCCGCATACCCCGCACCTTCACCCGCCGGATACAGCCCCTCGACGTTCATGCTCTGGTAATCGTCCTTGCGTCGAATCCGGATCGGCGACGAAGTGCGCGTTTCGACACCGGTGAGCACCGCATCGTGCATCGCGAAGCCGGCGATCTTCTTGTCGATCTCGGGGAGGGCTTCGCGGATCGCTTCGATCACGTAGTCCGGCAGCGCGGTGCTGAGATCGGTCGGGTTCACGCCCGGCTTGTACGACGGCTCCACGGAGCCCAGCGACGTCGACGGCCGGCCGGCGATGAAATCGCCAACCAGCTGGCCCGGCGCGCGGTAATCGCCGCCGCCGAGTTCGAACGCCCGCTCTTCCCATTTGCGCTGGAACGCGATGCCCGCCAGCGGGCCGCCGGGATAGTCGTCCGGCGTGATGCCGACGACGATGCCCGCATTCGCGTTGCGCTCGGCGCGCGAATACTGGCTCATGCCGTTGGTGACCACGCGGCCCGGCTCGGAGGTCGCCGCGACCACCGTGCCGCCCGGGCACATGCAGAAGCTGTAGACGGCGCGCCCATTGCTGCAGTGATGCACCACCTTGTAGTCCGCCGCGCCGAGCTGCTTGTGGCCCGCGAACTTGCCGAAGCGGCTGCGATCGATCAGCCCCTGCGGATGCTCGATGCGAAAACCCAGCGAGAACGGCTTGGCTTCGATAAAGACGCCGCGATCGTGCAGCATCTGGAAGGTGTCGCGCGCGCTGTGGCCCACGGCCAGCACCACGTGGTCGCACTGCAGCGTTTCGCCGTTCGACAGCTTCAGCGAGCGCACCTTGCCCTGATCGATCTCGATGTCGTCGACCCGCGTTTCGAAACGCACTTCGCCACCCAGTTCGTGGATGGACGCGCGCATCTTTTCCACCATGCTGACGAGGCGGAACGTGCCGATGTGCGGCCGGCTCAGATACAGGATGTCGTCCGGCGCACCGGCCTTGACGAATTCGTCCAGCACCTTGCGGCCATAGTGGTTCGGATCCTTGATCTGGCTGTACAGCTTGCCGTCGGAGAACGTCCCGGCCCCGCCTTCGCCGAACTGCACGTTGGATTCGGGGTTGAGCACGCTCTTGCGCCACAGGCCGAAGGTGTCCTTGGTGCGTTCGCGCACGGCCTTGCCGCGTTCCAGGATGATGGGGCGGAAACCCATCTGTGCGAGGATCAGCCCCGCGAACAGGCCGCACGGCCCCATGCCGATCACGACCGGGCGCAGGAAATTGCCGTGCTCGGGCGCCTTCGTGACGAAGTGGTACGCCATGTCGGGCGTCACGCCGCAATGCGGCTTGCCGGCGAGGCGCTTGATCGCGGCCGCTTCGTCCGTGACTTCGACATCGACGATATACGTGAGCTTGATGTCGGCGCGCTTGCGCGCATCGTGCGCACGGCGGAACACGGTGTAACGGAGGAGCCCGTCCGCGGCCACGCCAAGCTCCGCGAGGCGCGCGCGAATCGCGGCCTCGAGCGCGCTCTCGGGGTGGTCGAGGGGGAGTTTAATTTCGCTTAGCCGTAACATGGGAACTCGGATGCGATTGCCACGGCGTCGTGGCGGTGTTGATACGGTCGGGGGCCGGCTGGCCGGCGGTGTCGTCCGCCGTCCGGGCATGCCGGACGCAAACCCATCATTGTCATTGCGGGAAGGGCCGTGCATGCGCAAGTGCGCCGACCGGCCCGAACAACTCAAGCAACTTCAGGATAGGCGCACGAAGCGACCCTTGTGCGGGAAGATTGTCCCGCCTCCCGGCATCGGGAGGCGAATGGCGCGCCGTCATGACGATGCCCGCGAGCGGTAAGCGCGAAAGCCGCGCCGTGCAGGCGCGGCCGGGGCTTACTCTGCCGCCGGATGCACGTGCGTGTAACCCTTCAGGATCGGGATCATCTGCGCGTAGATCTTCGGGTTCGCGGCGACGATTTCATGGCGATGCAGGAAATCGGCGTCGCCCGTGTAGTTGCCGACGAGGCCACCGGCCTCGGTGATCAGCAGGCTGCCCGCCGCCATGTCCCACACGTTGATGCCCTGTTCGAAGAACGCGTCGAGGCGGCCGGCCGCGACGTTCGCGAGATCGAGTGCGGCTGCGCCCGGACGGCGCAGGCCCGTGCAGGCCTGCGTCATTTCGGTGAAGAGGCGCGCGTAGGCATCGAGGCCGTCCTTTTCGCGGAACGGGAAGCCCGTGCCGACCAGTGCGTCCGACAGGCGGTCGCGGCGGCCGACGCGGATGCGGCGGTCGTTCAGGTACGCGCCGCGGCCGCGGGTGGCCGTGAACAGGTCGTTCTTGTTCGGATCGTAGACGACAGCCTGCGTGACGACGCCCTTGTGCTCGAGCGCGATCGATACGCAGTAGTACGGGAAGCCGTGGATGAAGTTGGTCGTGCCGTCGAGCGGATCGATGATCCACTTGAATTCGGATTCGTTCTCCGATTCGCCCGATTCTTCCGCGAGGATCGCGTGGTCGGGGTAGGCGGTCTTCAGCGTCTCGATGATCGCGTCTTCGGCGGCCTTGTCCACTTCGGTGACGAAGTCGTTCTGCTGCTTCTTGCGGATCTCGATCAGGTCGAGATCGAGGGAAGCGCGATTGATGATCTGTCCGGCGCGGCGCGCAGCCTTGACAGCAATGTTGAGCATGGGATGCATGAGCCTGGATCCTGTAGCCGGCGGCACGGGCCGCCACGAAGTGGAACAACCGCCCGGCACGGCGCAAGCGCGGCAGGCGAGATGAGACGCGAATTGACAAAGAACGGGGTACGACCCGCGCTGCACGGTGTGCAACGCGTAAAGGCATGATTTTACCCGATTTTTGGCGGTTTCAGGTAACCGGAATACGGGGAAACCCCCACTATCCGTCCGGACGAGTGGGTTTGCTGCGACGATGGCGATACCATACTGCCATTCTGATGAACCGAGTCGTATCGTAGTGGAAACCCCGCAGATCACCGCCGCGCCGTCCGAGCCGGGCGCGGCCTCGTCCTGGTCGCCGTCCGGCGGCTTCACGTCCACCCGTTTCGTGCTCGTCGAGCCGAGCCATCCCGGCAATGTCGGGGCGGCTGCCCGCGCACTGAAAACGATGGGCTTTTCACGTCTCGTGCTGGTCGCGCCGCGCGTGCCGCACGTGCAGAGCGATCCCGAGGCGATCGCGATGGCCAGCGGCGCGGACGACGTCCTCGCGTCCGCGCACGTCGTGCCGACGCTCGGCGACGCGCTGTCCGGCGTTCACTGGTCGATCGCGCTGACCGCACGCACGCGCGAATACGGGCCGCCGCGCCTGGCGCCGCGTGCCGCGGCCACGCAGGCATGCGCGCAGGTCGGCACGGGCGACATCGCGCTCGTGTTCGGCAACGAGCGCACGGGCCTCGCGAACGAGCATGTCGAGCAGTGCAGCGCGCTGGCGCATATTCCAGCGAACCCGGCCTACAGTTCGCTGAATCTCGCACAGGCCGTGCAAGTGCTTGCGTACGAGTTGCGCGTCGCGTTTCTCGAGCAGGCGAGCGAGCCGCCGGCGCAACCGTCGGCCGAAGCCGGCACGCTTGCGCAGAGCGACGAGATCGAGCGGATGTACGTGCACCTCGAGAACGCGCTGATCGCGCTCGATTTCCTCGATCCGCGCAATCCGAAGAAACTGATGCCGCGGCTGCGGCGGCTGTTCGCACGCACGGGCCTCGAGCGCGAGGAGGTCAACATCCTGCGCGGTGTCGCGAAGCACATCCTGCTGAAATCGGGCAAGCCCGGCGGCGACGCGTAAGCGGTCGGCGCACGGATTGCCGGATGTCCCGGCGCGCGGGGCAACCACCCCGTGGGCGGGTGCCGGGTTGGCCACCGAAAGCGCCGGGGCGGCTTGCTCCACTTGGTCGACCACCCCGCAAACCCGGCAACAGCAAGCGTTCCGCCCGAATACCCGCGCCGTCTGCGGGGTGAACTGGCGAGCGCGTGCGGCCGTTCGTGACTCGCCCTACAATCGCAAAACGTCATAAGTAAATTACCCGGCGCGATAACGGCCGGTCATCGTCGGCGATGCGCGCCGGCCTTTTCCCAGACCACATCATGTTCACGAGACTGCGCGAAGACGTTGCAACGATTCGCGAGCGGGATCCCGCCGCTCGCAGTGCATGGGAAGTGCTGACCTGTTATCCGGGGTTGCATGCGCTCGTGCTGCATCGTTTCGCGCATGCATGCTGGCGCGCGAAGCGCTACTGGCTCGCGCGTTTCGCGTCGCAGGCCGGCCGGTTCCTGACGGGGATCGAGATTCACCCCGGCGCGACGATCGGCCGGCGCGTGTTCATCGATCACGGGATGGGCGTCGTGATCGGCGAGACGGCGATCGTCGGCGACGATTGCACGATCTATCAGGGCGTGACGCTGGGCGGCACGTCGCTCACGCGCGGCGCCAAGCGCCACCCGACGCTCGAGGCAGGCGTGATCGTCGGCGCCGGCGCGAAGGTGCTCGGCGGCTTCACGGTCGGTGCGGGCGCGAAGATCGGCTCGAATGCGGTCGTCGTGAAGCCGGTGCCGGCGGGCGGTACGGCGGTCGGCAATCCGGCGCGCATCGTGATGCCGGCGCAGCCGAAGCCGCAGCCCGAACGCGCGGCGTTCTGCGCATACGGGATCACGCCGAATGCCGACGATCCGATGTCGCTTGCGATTCATGGCCTGATCGATCACGCGGCGAAGGAAAGCCGCCGCGTCGACGAGATCGTCGCCGCACTCGAGCGGCTCGGCACGCATCTGGAAACGCTGCAGGGCGCCGATGCGGCGCGCCTCGATCTGCGCCGGCTGTCGGCCGTGCTGGAAGGCAAGTCGGTCGAGCGCCAGGTGTAATTCAATGGATGCCCGCTGTTGCCGGTTGGTGCGACGGCAGCGGCGGTGTCAGTCGAGCGGCATCGCGTGGATGCCTTCCGCATCGACGCGCAGGTAGCCGCCGCGCGGCTTGCCGTGGTCGAGATCCCAGTCGGGCAGCACCCAGCGGATGCCACCCGGTTCCATGTGCCGCGCGGGGCGGTGCGTGTGGCCGTGAATGATCACGCTCGCGCGGCTTTTCCGGAATAGCGCGGCCACGCCGTCACGCGTGACATCGTAAATCGCCGAAGCGGGGCGCATCCGGCCCGCTTCGCTGTTCGAGCGCATGCGCTGCGCGAGCGCGCGGCGCCAGCGGAACGGCCATGCGAGAAACAGCCATTGCGCAGCGCGGTTGCGTGCGAAGCGGCGGAACACCTGGTAGCCGCGGTCGGCCGTGCATTGCGCGTCGCCATGGGCGAGCACGATGCGCTGGCCGAATGCCATGATCAGCGAAGGATCCGGCAGCAGCATCGCGCCGGCTGCCTTCATGAAGCGCCGGCCGAGCAGGAAATCGCGATTGCCGTGCATCACGTAGAGTGCAATGCCGCGCTCCGAGAACGTGTGCATCAGCGCGGCCATGCGTGCTGCAAATGGATCGTCGTCGAGGATGTCGTCGCCGATCCAGTATTCGAACAGGTCGCCGAGGATGAACACCGAATCGGCGCTGTCGGCGGTGTATTTCACGAAATGCTCGAACGCAGCGACCGTCTTCGGAATCGCTTCGCTCAGGTGCAGATCGGAGAGAAACAGGAACGGGCGTGCGGCTTGCGCGTATTCGCGCTCGCCCGGCACGCCCGCGGAGACGCTTCGCGGCGGACTCTCCTGCAACATCGAAGTGCCTCCGTAACGACGCGTCAGACCACGACGGCCTTCTCGATCACGACGTCGTCAGTCGGCACGTCCTGGTGGAAACCGGCGTTGCCCGTCTTGACGCCCTTGATCTTGTCGACCACGTCCTGGCCTTCGACGACCTTGCCGAACACGGCGTAGCCCCAGCCCTGCGGCGTCGGCGACGAATGGTTCAGGAAGTCGTTGTCGTTCACGTTGATGAAGAACTGGGCGGTCGCCGAGTGCGGATCGTTCGTGCGCGCCATCGCGACCGTGTAGTTGTCGTTCTTCAGGCCGTTGTTCGCCTCGTTGTCGATCGGCGCATCGGTCGGCTTCTGCTTCAGGCCCGGCTCGAAGCCGCCGCCCTGGATCATGAAGCCGTTGATCACGCGATGGAACACGGTGCCGTCGTAGTGGCCCTTCTTCACGTAGTTCAGGAAGTTCTCGACCGTCTTCGGTGCCTTCGCGGCGTCGAGCTCAAGCTTGATCACGCCGTGGTTCGTATGCAGTTCAACCATGATGAATTCCTTCGGTGAGGCGGTTTAAATGGCACGCGGCCGGTCGTGCGACGCGGCCGCGTGAGGCGCCGGACGTGCCGGCAGGTTCTTACTTCGAGACGATGCTGGCCGATTCGATCACGATCGGTTGCGCGGGCACGTCCTGCATCGGGCCGCGCGAGGTCGTCGCGACGCCTTCGATCTTCTTCACGACGTCGAGGCCCGACACGACCTTGCCGAACACCGCATAGCCGTTGCCGTCCGGGTTCGGGTAGTCGAGGCCGCTGTTGTCGACCGTGTTGATGAAGAACTGCGCGGTGGCCGAGTTCGGATCGCTCGTGCGTGCCATCGCGATCGTGCCCGTCAGGTTCTTCAGACCATTGCGGCTTTCCAGCGGGATCGGCGCGCGGGTCGGCTTCTCCTCGAAGTTGGTCTTGTAGCCGCCGCCCTGGATCATGAAGCCCTTGATCACGCGATGGAAGATCGTGCCGTTGTACTGGCCGGCCTTCACGTAATCGAGGAAGTTGGCGACGGACTTCGGCGCCTTCTCCGGGTAGAGCTCGACGCGGATGTCGCCCTGCGAGGTCTTCAGCTGCACGACGGGGTGCGCGGTAGCCGATTGCGCGAACGCAGGTGCGGTCGCGGTCGCGAGAAGGGCGGCGCCGCCAAGCGCCAGCAACAGACGTTTCATTGCGATCCTCAGGTTGGGAGGGAAAGAAGGCCGCGCCGCTTATTTCGACGGCGCGACGTACGGCGCCGCCAGTGCGCCCGACGGACCGCTGAACTGGAACGTCGGCGACATCGGCAGCGTGGTGGTGCTCACGTTCGCGGCTGCGCGGTCGGAGTAGTCGCGCGTGGCCGGTGCGGTGGCACGGGCATTCGGCGCGGCCTTCGGCGGCGACACGATCTTCTGGAGATCGGCAAGGCGCTGCGCGGTCGCGCCGCTCGTGCGGCCGAGCGATTGTGCGCGCTTGTACGACTCGGCCGCGAGGCGCAGGTAGAGATCGCCGAGGTTCTCGTATGCGAGCGAGTAGCCCGGGTTCGATTGCGTCGCCGTGACGAGCGCGGTGCGCGCTTCGTCGTAACGGCCATGCTTCGCGTAAAGCGCCGCAAGGTTGTTGTACGGCTCGGGCAGTTCGGGGTACGCCTGCGTGATCGCGACGAACTGCTGGATCGCGTCGTCATCGCGGTTCAGGCGGGCCAGCACCGTGCCGCGCTTGAACTGCGCCTGCACGTCGTGCGGGTTCGATGCGATGCGCGCATCGAGCTGCGCGAGCGCCTGCTTCCACTGCTTGCCGGCGATCGACGCGTCGATTTCGGGCGTGCCGTCGGCGGTGGCCGGGGCCTTCTGCGCATGCGCCGCGGGAGCCGCGAAAAGCGTCAGCGCGACGCCCATGACGGTGGTCGCAACGAGGGTCGCAGCGCTCTGCGCGCGGCCGCGATGAGGTTTCATAGGCGTAAATCGGAATGTTATACTCCGAGCCATTCTAACAAAACGTCTGCGCGTTCCGGCGAGCGGCAGACAGTCTTTCTTTGCCTCTCGTGGCCGTCACCGCTGTGCTTGCAGCCTGACCGCCCCATGTGATATCGAGGACGCTCGGCCTGGTGCCGCAGCAGATGGTCCGTCCGTTTCGCATGCTGGGCGAGCTTCGCCAGGGCGGTTTCCTTCGGCTCACGGTTCATCTCTATGGAATCACTGCGCATCTACAACACGCTCGCGCGTGACAAGCAAGTCTTCGTGCCGCGCCAGTCCGGCGAAGTGCGGATGTACGTATGCGGAATCACCGTATACGACTATTGTCACGTGGGCCACGCGCGCATGCTGGTCGTGTTCGACCTCGTCCAGCGCTGGTTGCGTGCGATCGGTTACCGGGTCACGTATGTGCGCAACATCACCGATATCGACGACAAGATCATCCGCCGCGCGGTCGAGAACGGCGAGACGATCAAGTCGCTGACCGACCGGTTCATCGGCGCGATGCACGACGATGAAAGCGCGCTCGGCATCCAGCGGCCCGACATCGAGCCGCGCGCGACCGAGTTCATCCCGCAGATGCTCGGCATGATCGAGACGCTCGAGACGAACGGCTACGCGTACCAGGCGACCGACGGCGACGTCAACTACTCGGTGCGCAAGTTCGCGAACTACGGGAAGCTGTCGGGCAAGTCGCTCGACGACCTGCGCGCGGGCGAGCGCGTCGCCGCGAACGACGCGAAGGAGGATCCGCTCGATTTCGTGCTGTGGAAGCGCGCGAAGCCGGAGGATCCGGAAGGCACGTCGTGGGCGTCGAAGTACGGGATGGGTCGCCCGGGCTGGCACATCGAGTGCTCGGCGATGGGCTGCACGCTGCTTGGCGAGCATTTCGACATCCACGGGGGCGGCCAGGATCTGCAATTCCCGCACCACGAGAACGAGATCGCGCAGAGCGAAGGCGCGACCGGCCAGACGTTCGTCAATTACTGGATGCACAACGGCTTCGTGCAGGTCGACAACGAGAAGATGTCGAAATCGCTCGGCAACTTCTTCACGATCCGCGAAGTGCTCGAACGCTACGATGCCGAAGTCATGCGCTTCTTCATCGTGCGCACGCACTACCGTTCGCCGCTCAATTACAGCGACGTGCATCTCGACGATGCGCGCGCGTCGCTCACGCGTCTCTATACCGCACTGAAAGATGTTGAAGCCGACACGCTCGCGCTCGACTGGAACGAGCCGCACGCGCAACGTTTCGCCGCCGCGATGAACGACGATTTCAACACGCCGGTCGCGGTGGCGACGCTGTTCGAGCTGGCGGGCGAGGTGAATCGCACGGGCGACGCATCGCTCGCGCGGCAACTGAAACAGCTGGCGGCCCTGCTCGGCCTGCTGGGGCGCGAACCGCGCGCGTTCCTGCAGCAGGCGTCCGGCGCCGCGCAGGCGGGCGGGCTCGCCGCCGACGAGATCGAAGCGAAGATCGCCGCGCGTGTCGCGGCGAAGCAAGCGAAGGACTATGCCGAAGCGGACCGGATCCGGGCGGAACTGCTCGAGACGGGTATCGCACTTGAAGACAAACCGGGCGGATCGACCGAATGGCGTCGCGTATGAGCGCGGCGCGTTCCACTGACCGATCCGTCAGGTAGGAGGCAGGATGGCAACGGCCAGAAAAGCGCCGGTCAGGCGCGCGACCCCGGTCGCCGCGCGTCCGGCAGCCAAGCGCGTGCCGCCGGCGAAGACGGACGCGACGCGCGCCGTGCCGAACGGCGCGCTCAACGGTCATGCGCAGCCGGCGGCTGCGTTGCCGGCCGCCGACGCGGCCCGCAAGGCCCGTGCGTCCGAAGCGGACGGCGAGGAGGTCGTCGTGCGTCCTGCATACTGGGACAAGGCATGCGCCGACCTCGTCAAGCGCGACCGGATCCTGAAGAAACTGATTCCGAAGTTCGGTCCCGCGCATCTCGTGAAGCGCGGCGATCCGTTCGTGACGCTCGCGCGCTCGGTCGTCGGCCAGCAGATTTCAGTGCCGTCCGCGCAGTCGCTGTGGGCGCGCATCGGCGATGCCTGTCCGAAACTCGCGCCGCAGCCGGTGATCCGGCTCGGCGCGGACAAGCTGATCGCATGCGGGCTGTCGAAGCGCAAGACGGAATACATCCTCGATCTCGCGCAGCATTTCGTGTCGGGCGCGCTGCACGTCGACAAATGGACGTCGATGGACGACGAGGACGTGATCGCGGAACTCACGCAGATCCGCGGCATCAGTCGCTGGACGGCCGAGATGTTCCTGATCTTCAACCTGTCTCGGCCGGACGTCCTGCCGCTCGACGACCCGGGCCTGATCCGCGCGATCAGCGTCAATTACTTCAGCGGGGAACCCGTCACGCGCAGCGAGGCGCGTGAGGTTGCCGCCAACTGGGAACCGTGGCGCACTGTCGCGACCTGGTACATGTGGCGCAGCCTCGATGCACCCGACGCCGACGCCTGAGCGGCGGCTATCGGGTTTTAAACATCAATAGTTGAGAGCCGGTTTTGAGCGTCGCCCGCGCGGGTAGAATACGCGCTGCCGCAAGACCCAAGGATTCGAACACATGAAGACCACGTTTCTGGATTTCGAACAGCCGATCGCCGAACTCGAGGCCAAGATCGAAGAGCTGCGATTCGTGCAGGACGACTCGGCTGTCGACATTTCGGAAGAAATCGAGCGGTTGTCGAAGAAAAGCCAGCAACTGACGAAGGACCTCTACGCGAACCTGTCGCCGTGGCAGGTCTCGCAGATCGCGCGGCATCCGCAGCGTCCGTACACGCTCGATTACGTTGCGGAGCTGTTTACCGATTTTCACGAGCTGCACGGCGACCGCGCATTCGCGGACGACGTGTCGATCGTCGGCGGCCTCGCGCGCTTCGGCGGCCATCCGTGCATGGTGATCGGTCACCAGAAGGGCCGCGACACGAAGGAGCGCGCCGCGCGCAACTTCGGGATGCCGCGTCCGGAAGGCTATCGCAAGGCCGAACGCCTGATGCGTCTCGCCGAGAAGTTCGGTCTGCCGATCTTCACGTTCGTCGACACGCCGGGCGCGTACCCGGGCATCGGCGCGGAAGAGCGCGGCCAGTCGGAGGCGATCGGCCGCAACCTTTACGTGATGGCCGAACTGAAGACGCCGATCATCACGACGGTGATCGGCGAGGGCGGTTCGGGCGGCGCGCTCGCGATCGCGGTGGCCGACACCGTGATGATGCTGCAATTCTCGACCTACTCGGTGATCTCGCCGGAAGGCTGTGCGTCGATCCTGTGGAAGAGTGCCGCGAAGGCGCCGGAAGCAGCGGAAGCGCTGGGCCTGACCGCGCACCGCCTGAAGGCGCTGGGCCTGATCGACAAGATCATCAACGAGCCGCTCGGCGGCGCGCATCGTGATCCGAAGGGCATGGCCGCGCTGCTGCGCCGTGCGCTGGCCGATTCGCTGCGCCAGTTCCAGGGGATGAGCATCGATGCGCTGCGCGAGCGCCGCTTCGAGCGCCTGATGGCCTACGGCAAGTTCAAGGAAACCACGCCGGGCGCATGACCGGCTGCGCCCTCCAATCGCGCGCCGCTGCGCGCGCGTTCCTCTCGTGATTCCACCCACCGAATTCTCCGCCGACCGCGTCGTCCTCGACGCGGTCGGCGTTGCGCTTTCCGGCATGCCGGCCGATGCACGCATCGCGATCGCGTACAGCGGCGGCCTCGACTCGACGGTGCTGCTCGATGCGGCCGTGCGCGTCGCGGGCGCATCGCGTTGCGTCGCGCTGCACGTGCATCACGGGCTGAGTGCGAACGCCGACGCGTGGGTGGCGCACGCCGAGGCGAGCGCCGCAGCGCTCGGTGTCGCATTCGAATCGATGCGCGTCGACGTGCCGCGCGACAGCAGCCTCGGCGTCGAGGCGACGGCGCGCGAGCAGCGCTATGCGGCGCTCGACGAGATGTGCGAACGCCACGGCGCGGCCGCGCTGTGGCTCGCGCAGCATGCGGACGACCAGGCCGAGACCGTGCTGCTGCAGTTGCTGCGCGGCGCGGGGATCGCGGGGCTTGCCGCCATGGCGCCGCGTTACCGCCCTGACGGCGTGAGCGTCGAGCGCGTACGCCCGCTGCTGCGACTGTTGCGTGCGCAACTCGAGCGCTATGCGACGCAGCGCGACCTGGCATGGATCGACGACGAATCGAACAACGACACGCGCTTCGCGCGCAATGCGTTGCGCATCGACGTGCTGCCGGCGCTGGCCGTGCATTTCCCGGGCTTTCGCGATGCGCTCGGCCGCGCGGCCCAGCATGCGGCGGCCGCGCAGCGACTGCTCGACGATCTGGCCGAACTCGACTTCGCCGGTGCCGCGCGCGATGACGGGCAGGCACTGTCGCGCGACGCGTTGGTCGCGTTCGACGACACGCGCGGCGCGAACCTGCTGCGCTTCTGGATGCGCCGGCTCGGCTTGCCGGGCGCGTCGGCTGCCCGGCTCGCCAACATGATGCGGCAGTTGCGTGCCACGAATGTCGCCCATGCGCTGCGCGTCGATCACGCGGGGCAATGCCTGCGCCTTTATCGCGACGTCGTCTACTGGGAAGCGGGCGACAGCAGCGAACCGGCCGATGACGGCACCGGGAGCCCGCATCCGGAAGCGGTGCTCGCGTGGGACGGGCAGGAAGTCTGGCGCCTGCCGGGATGGCGCGGCACGTTCGTGTTCGCACCGGCCGACGCGGGAAGCGCCGACGCGGTGCCAGAGGCGCTGCTGCGCGGCGCGCGGCTGGCGGCGCGTGCCCGAGCGGGCGGCGAGCGGATGCGCACGTCGCCGGGCGGCCCGGGCCGTACGCTGAAGAACCTGTTCCAGGAGCGTGGCGTGCCCGCCTGGCAGCGCGACGTGCCGCTGCTGTTCTCCGGCGACTTGTTGATCTACGTGCCGCGCGTTGGCGTGAATCGCGATGCCGGCTTGTCCGGCGGCGGGGCGCCCGGTGACGGCGCGTGGCGCCGGATCGAGTGGCGTCCGGACCTGCTGATTGCCTGACGGCGACAGGTCGCCTGCCGCGCGATCGCACGCGCATTTTCACCATTTGGTAAACAGCGCCGGAACGGCCCCGGATGCCGCGAGCGGCTTGTCAAGCGGGCCTCTATCGGGTACGCTCGGTCGTTTGCTCGGCTCGATTTTTGAGCGATTTGTGCAGGTTTTCCGCGTGACGTACCCGGTTTGCGCGGCCTGATCGGCCTTCCGGGCAAAATCCGTCACGCTTGCGTGTTGCGTCCCAGCCGTCCCCCTCGTCGTCCGTCCACAGCCACAAGCCGCGTGACCGAACGGCTACGCGGCCTGCCCAGCGCGCCCGTGCGGCTTCTCCTCCAGTTCAGAACGACAATGGCACTCATCGTACACAAATACGGCGGCACTTCGATGGGCTCGGTCGAGCGCATCAAGAACGTCGCGAAACGCGTCGCAAAATGGCATCAGGCCGGGCACCAGATGGTAGTCGTGCCTTCGGCGATGTCCGGCGAAACCAACCGTCTGCTCGGTCTTGCGAAAGAGATTTCGAGCCAGCCGAGCCCGCGCGAGCTCGACATGATCGCGTCGACCGGCGAGCAGGTCAGCGTCGGCCTGCTGTCGATCGCGCTGCAGGAAATCGGCGTCGAGGCCGTGAGCTACGCCGGCTGGCAAGTGCCGATCAAGACCGACAGCGCGTTCACGAAAGCGCGCATTCACTCGATCGACGACGAACGCGTGAAGGCCGATCTGAATGCAGGCAAGGTCGTGATCATCACGGGCTTCCAGGGCGTCGATCCGGATGGCCACATCACGACGCTGGGCCGTGGCGGCTCGGATACGTCGGCAGTGGCGGTCGCGGCCGCGCTGGGTGCCGAAGAGTGCCTGATTTATACGGACGTCGACGGCGTCTACACGACCGATCCGCGCGTCGTCGAAGAGGCGCGCCGCCTCGATCGCGTGACGTTCGAGGAAATGCTGGAAATGGCCAGCCTCGGCTCGAAGGTCCTGCAGATCCGCTCGGTCGAATTCGCCGGCAAATACCAGGTGAAGACGCGTGTGCTGTCGAGCCTGACCGATCCGCTGATTGCGCTCGACGAAGAAATGCGCTCGGGCACCCTGATTACTTTTGAAGAAGACGAGACCATGGAAAAGGCAGTCATTTCCGGCATCGCGTTCCAGCGCGACGAAGCACGCATTGCTGTGATGGGCGTGCCCGACAAGCCGGGCATCGCGTATCAGATCCTCGGCCCGGTCGCGGACGCGAACGTCGACGTCGACATGATCATCCAGAACCAGAGCGTCCAGGGCAAGACCGACTTCACGTTCACGGTCGGCCGTGGCGACTACCAGAAGGCGATGGACATCCTCACCAACCAGGTGAAGGGCCACGTGAGCGCCGAGCACGTGCAGGGCGACCCGAAGGTGTCGAAGGTGTCGGTCGTCGGCGTCGGCATGCGTTCGCACGTGGGCGTCGCGAGCAAGATGTTCCGCACGCTGTCGGAGGAGGGCATCAACATCCAGATGATCTCGACGTCCGAAATCAAGATTTCGGTGCTGATCGACGAGAAATACATGGAGCTGGCTGTCCGCGCGCTGCACAAGGCATTCGAACTCGACCAGGCATCGTGAATTTTTCGTGATGCGTTGAAGAAAATGCATCACGGAAATTGACGAGCGGTTCGAAACCCTATATTATTTCGTTCTCGTCGCACTGCCTCCCTGGTGCGAGCGAAAGTTTGGGAGACGTGGCCGAGAGGTCGAAGGCACTCCCCTGCTAAGGGAGCATCTGGGCCAAAACCTGGATCGAGGGTTCGAATCCCTCCGTCTCCGCCAAAAGCGGTGACAAAGCCCCGCAAGTTCTCGGACTTGCGGGGCTTTTTCTTTTTCGGGCCTGTCGCGCACCGGGCACACGATGCGGCCGGGATCGCGTCCGCCCGCCGGACGAGGCGGCCGGTCACGCCATGAGTACTCGACTTGAGTGGCGATAGTGGGTTACATATCGCCTATCGTTCGATGTGACTTGGGGTAATGCGCTTGGCCAGCCCGCATTCAGTTCTGACGGTCCTTTCTCATCGGCCTGTCGACGGACTCGTCGACAACCACGCGCGCTATGCGCAGCTGCACGGCTACCGGCATGTGACGGTCGACGGCATGCACGTGTATGGCGAGCGCCAGCCGATCCTGCACAAGTACCACGTGATCGTCGCGCAGCTCGTCGCGATGGAGCCGGGCGCGTTGCTGCTCGTGCTCGACCCGTTTTCCGTCGTGTTCGATCCGCACGCGCTGCAGGATGTCGCGCAGGGTTACGATGCGATCGTCACGACGCAGACGCCGAAGTCGGCGCTGCCCGCTGCGAGCGGCATGATCTTCCGCAACGTGCCCGGCGTGCGTGAGCAGTTGCGCAAGCTGGTGGTCGAGCTGGGCAAATGGGCGATGTACCTCCCGGAGCGGCGGCACGCGTGCGAGGCGACGCTGCTGGCCGAGCACTTTTCGCCGCTGCCGTTCGATATGCCGCTTACGAACGGGCATTTCGCATCGGTCCAGACGATCTGGGGCGACGGGCTCGCGATCGATTCGATCGCAGGCGCCCGGCCGCTCGTGGCGCACCAGGCGCCCGAGTGGCGGCAAGTGGAGGACGTCTGGGCGCCGGCTGCCGACTACGATTTCCGCTATGTGGCGGCGCTCGTCGACGATGCCGAGCGATACCAGCGCGGCGATCGCCCGCACGCAATGGACGACTGGCGTGCCGCGCAACAGAGTAAACGCGGTGCGGAGCGGCACGTGAATCCGCAGGCCCCGATTGCGTTCGTGAGCCTGCATACGTCGCATATCGCGGGATATGGCGATCTGCACGAGGAGAATTTCGCTCGCTACTGCACGCGGCATGGTTACGCGTATCACACGTATCGCGAACCTCCCGGATTTCTGCCGGACGGCATCGGTGCGAACTGGGCGAAGCTGCATCTGATTCGCGAACATCTGCCGCATCACGCGTTCGTCTTCTGGGTCGACGCGGACATTCTGGCGATCGACCAGCGTCAGGCCATCGACAGTACGATCGACGGCCGCGACTTCGTGATCGGTACCGATCACACGGCATGGGCAATCAATTCGTGCATGATCGGCGTGCGCAACGTGGCGCCGATGCGCGACCTGGTCGAGCGCATCTGTGCCCGCATCGAGAGTTTCGGCGATCGTTCGTCGGTCTATGCGAGCGGCGGCGACCAGCAGGCGATCTATGTGGAGTTGCTGCAGTCCGGCATGATCGACGCGCGCTATATCGTTGATGCGATGACACTCGCGGCGTCGCCGGTCTATGCCACGCGCGACAGCCGCTTCGTCCATTTTCCCGCGCAACACAATCACTATCGCGCGGTGACGATGCGCATCTGGGATCGCCTGAGCCGTCAGCGGTAGGGGCGAGCCGGTGCGGCCCGTCGTACGGCCTGCGCAAGGCAAGGCCGATTGTATTGAAAATGAAAGATTGCATGTAAGGATGGAGAGCCGCTCGTTCGCTGTCCTGCCATGCTTCAATTAGCGTCCTCCGACCCTCCGAAATAACACGCCGACATCAAAAATGCGGCACTGCGTCGATTTTTGCGATCGACCTTATCGGGTAATACAAAAAATTACGCATAAAAATCAGTGGTATAGGCCCGCACTGTAAAACGACGCTCTGCTGCGCTGCAGAAAATAATCAATCGCCTTATGCTGGTTAACCCGATCGCGTTTGAGCGGCGTCAAGTTTTCCGGTGATGCTGCTTTACATTTTGCCAACATTGGCGATTCACGAAATCTACCTGTCGATTTGATTTCGATCCTTTCGTCTCGCCTGTCCCCGATGCAGTGCGCGACTTCATCAAGGCCTTGTTGACATGCATGATTTCCCCTTCCTGAGCCTGGCCATCTGGGCTCCGATCCTGTTCGGCGCGTGCCTGCTGCGCGCCGGTTCCGACCATCATCCACGGCGTACGCGGTTGATCGCGCTCGCCGGCGCGCTGGTGGGGCTTGCGGCAGTCGTGCCGCTGGTTGCCGGTTTCGATGCGCATTCGGCCGCGATGCAGTTCGTCGAAAGCCGCAACTGGCTGGCGGCATTCAATTCCGGATGGCGGGTCGGCATCGACGGCGCGTCGCTGTGGCTCGTCGTGCTGACCGCGTTCACGACACTCGTGGTGGTGGTGGCGTCGTGGGAGTCGGTCACGGTACGCGTCGCGCAGTACTACGCGTCCTTCCTGATCCTGTCGGGGCTGATGGTCGGCGTATTCGTTGCACAGGACGGGCTGCTGTTCTTCATCTTCTTCGAGGCGACGCTGATCCCGCTTTACCTGCTGATCGGCACGTGGGGGCGCGAGCGTCGCGTGTACGCGGCCGTGAAGTTCTTCTTCATCTCGTTCGCCGGCTCGCTGTTGCTGCTGATGGCGATGCTGTACCTGTACGCGCAGTCGCATACGTTCGACATGGCCGTATGGCGCACGCTGCAGCTCGGCTTCGCGCCGCAGTTGCTGGTGTTCCTCGGCTTCTTCGCCGCGTTCGCGGTCAAGGTGCCGATGTGGCCGGTCCACACGTGGCTGAGCGACGTCTACACCGACGGCCCGACCGGCGCCGCGCTGATGCTTGCGATGCTCAAGCTCGGCGGCTACGGGTTCCTGCGCTTCGCGCTGCCGGTCACGCCCGATGCGAGCCACTTCTTCGCGCCGGCCGTGATCGCGCTGTCGCTGTTCGCGATCGTTTACGCGAGCCTGATCGCGCTCGCGCAGACCGATCTCGGCAAGCTGCTCGCGTATTCGACGGTCGCGCACATGGGGATCGTCACGCTCGGGCTGTTCCTGTTCAACCGGATCGGCGTCGAAGGCGCGATCGTCCAGCTCGTGTCGTACGGCTTCGTCGCGGGCGCGATGCTGTTGTGCGTGAACGTGCTCGTCGATCGCACGAAGCAGCGCGAGATTGCAGCGTACGGCGGTGTGGCGGGCGTGATGCCGCGTTTCGCGACCTTCACCGTGTTGTTCGCGATGGCCAACGTCGGCCTGCCGGGCACGTCGGGGTTCGTCGGCGAGTTCATGGTCATCATGGGCGCGATCCGCTTCAACTTCTGGATCGGCGCGATCGCGGCGCTGACGCTGATCCTCAGCGCGTCGTACACGCTGTGGATGCTCAAGCGCGTCGTGTTCGGCAAGGTCGCGAGCCAGCGGATCGCGAAGCTCGCCGACCTGAACCGTCGCGAGATCGTGATGTTCGCGTCGCTCGCACTCGTGGTGCTGGCGGTCGGCATCGATCCAAAGCCGTTCACCGACGCGATCGATCCGACCGTCGGACGGCTGATCGAAGACGCGAGCCATTCGAAGCTGCCGACCGGGGACGGCCCCGCGCAGCCGCAGCAGTCGTACATGGCGTCGACGCACGGCTGAGCGCGGCACGCCGCGCGAGCAGGGCGCACCGCACGGCGGTGCGGTCGTTGCACGCACATCGATCAGGTCGAGGTCCGGCGCAGGGAGCGCCGGGCCGGCTTCCGGCTGCGTGAAATTGCCCCGCGACAATCTGTCTCACAGCAGATTCTGCAATGATGATTTGCCGCATTAGCTGATTTTTTATCGCACTCGCGCGACGTATGATTCGGCCACTTTCGTGGATCGAATGCGCATCGGGCATACGCAAACGGATTCAATGACCCTCGGGCTGTGTGATGAAAAGAAAAGCTTCAAAAGGCGGAGTGGCGCTGATGTCGATCGGCGCGGCTTTGAGCCTGTCAGGCTGTAATTTAGATGTACTAAATCCGAAAGGAAGCGTGGGCGCTGCCGAAAAGGCGCTGATCGCGACGTCCACCTGGGCGATGCTGATCGTCGTCGTGCCGGTGATCCTGCTCACGCTGTGGTTCGCGTGGCGTTACCGCGCGTCGAACCGCAACGCCACCTACGCGCCGAACTGGTCGCACTCGACCGCGATCGAGGTCGTGATCTGGACGGTGCCGACGCTGATCATCCTGTTCCTCGGCGTGCTCACGTGGAAGACCACGCACGAGCTCGACCCTTACAAGCCGCTCGAGTCGTCGGTGAAGCCGATCGACGTCGAGGTCGTCGCGCTCGACTGGAAGTGGCTGTTCATCTATCCGGAACTCGGCATCGCGTCGGTGAACCAGCTCGCGATTCCCGTCGGCACGCCGGTGAACTTCCGCATCACGTCGGATTCGGTGATGAACTCGTTCTTCATCCCGCAGCTCGGTGGCCAGGTCTACGCGATGGCCGGCATGCAGACGCGCCTGCACCTGATCGCCGACGAGCCCGGCAACTATGCGGGCACGTCCGCCAACTTCAGCGGCCGCGGCTTCTCCGACATGAAGTTCCGCACGCTTGCCGAGCCGCGCGAACAGTTCGATGCATGGGTGCAGAAGGTGAAGGCGTCGCCGGACCGGCTCGACGCGACCGTGTACGGCACCGTCGCTCAGCCGAGCGAGAAGGCGCCCGTGCGCTACTTCTCGTCGGTCGATCCGCGGCTCTTCCACAACATCATCGCGAAATACAACGATGGCCACGTCCTCGACCTGAAGGACGCCGCCTGCGGCACGAAGGGGTAACGCATGTTCGGCAAACTCACACTCTCGGCGATCCCGTTCGATCAGCCCATCATCATGGGGGCCGGTGCCTTCATGGGGCTGGTCGTGCTGGGCATCCTCGCCGCGCTGACGATCACCGGCCGGTGGAAATGGCTGTGGACGCAATGGCTGACCACGGTCGACCACAAGAAACTCGGCGTGATGTACATCATCGTCGCGCTGATCATGCTGCTGCGCGGCTTCGCCGACGCGATCATGATGCGCATGCAGCTCGCGCTCTCGTACAACGGGCCCGGCTACCTGCCGCCGCATCACTATGACCAGGTCTTCACGGCACACGGCGTGATCATGATCTTCTTCATGGCGATGGTGTTCATGGTCGGCCTGATGAACCTGATCGTGCCGCTGCAGATCGGCGCGCGCGACGTCGCATTCCCGTTCATCAACTCGCTGTCGTTCTGGATGACGGCCGTCAGCGCGATCCTGATCAACATCTCGCTCGTGATCGGCGAATTCGCCCAGACGGGCTGGCTCGCGTATCCGCCGCTGTCGGAGTTGCAGTTCAGTCCGGGGGTAGGGGTCGACTACTACCTGTGGGCGCTGCAGATCTCGGGCGTCGGCACGCTGCTGACCGGCGTGAACTTCTTCGTGACGATCATCAAGATGCGCGCGCCGGGCATGACGCTGATGAAGATGCCGGTGTTCACGTGGACCGCGCTCTGCACGAACGTGCTGATCATGGCGTCGTTCCCGATCCTGACCGCGACGCTCGCGCTGCTCGGCCTCGACCGTTACCTCGGCATGCACTTCTTCACGAACGAAGCCGGCGGCAACGCGATGCTGTACCTGAACCTGATCTGGGCATGGGGTCACCCCGAGGTGTACATCCTGATCCTGCCGGCGTTCGGCATTTTCTCGGAAGTCATCTCGACGTTCGCGAGGAAGCCGCTGTTCGGCTACAAGACGATGGTGTACGCGACCTGCGCGATCATGGTGCTGTCGTTCCTCGTGTGGCTGCACCACTTCTTCACGATGGGCTCGGGTGCGAACGTGAACGCGTTCTTCGGCATCATGACGATGATCATCGCGATCCCGACCGGCGTGAAGGTGTTCAACTGGCTGTTCACGATGTACCGCGGCCGGATCGAATTCACGACGCCCGTGCTGTGGACGATCGGCTTCATGGTCACGTTCACGCTCGGCGGCATGACCGGCGTGATGATGGCGATCCCCGGCGCGGACTTCGTGCTGCACAACAGCCTGTTCCTGATCGCGCACTTCCACAACGTGATCATCGGCGGCGTGCTGTTCGGCTACCTCGCGGGCTTCAACTACTGGTTCCCGAAGGCGTTCGGCTTCAAGCTGAACGAGAAGCTTGGCAAGGCGGCGTTCTGGTTCTGGCAGATCGGTTTCTACGTTGCGTTCGTGCCGCTTTACGTGCTCGGCTTCATGGGCATGACGCGCCGGATCAACCATTACGACAACCCGGCCTGGCATCCGTGGCTGCTGGTCGCCGCGTTCGGCGCCGTGCTGATCGCGATCGGCATTGCATGCCAGCTGCTGCAACTGGTGGTCAGCATCCGCAACCGCAACCTGCCCGAGTACCGTGACACGACGGGCGATCCGTGGGGCGGCCGCACGCTGGAGTGGGCGACCTCGTCGCCGCCGGCCGACTACAACTTCGCCGTGATCCCGCAAGTGCGCACGCTTGACGCATATGCGGACATGAAGGCGCACGGCGAAGGCCGGCCGAACCCGGCAGCGATTCGCGACATCCACATGCCGTCGAATACCTGCGCGGGCCTCGTCGTCGCGATCTTCAGCCTGGTGCTCGGCTTCGCGCTGGTGTGGCACATCTGGTGGATGGCGATCGGCGGGCTCGTCGGGATCGTCGCGACGCTCGTGATCTACAGCTCGCGCGACAACGACGGCTATTACATCCCCGCGTCGACGGTGCGGAAGATCGAAGACAAGCAGCCGACGAAGCGCGTGGCTGCGCGCGTCGACGACGTGGAACTGGAGGCCAACTGATGTTGCAGAAAACCTTGAGCGCAACCCTGCTCGAGCACGACGACCATCCGCCGTCGCATTCGGTGTTCGGGTTCTGGCTGTACCTGATGACCGACTGCGTGATCTTCGCGGCGCTGTTCGCGACGTTCGCGGTGCTCGGCCAGCAGTATGCGGGCGGGCCGACCGCGAAAGACCTGTTCGATATCCCGGGCGTCGCGGTGGAAACCGCCGCGCTGCTGCTGTCGAGCATCACGTACGGTTTCGCGATGCTCGCTGCATACAAGCAGCGGCGGGGCGCGTTGCTCGCGTGGCTCGCGGTGACGTTCGTGCTCGGCGCGGCGTTTCTCGTGATGGAACTGCGCGAGTTCTCGCACCTGATCGCGGAGGGCGCGGGCCCGCAGCGCAGCGCGTTCCTGTCGGCGTTCTTCACGCTGGTCGGCACGCACGGGCTGCACGTGACGGCCGGCCTGCTGTGGATGATCGTGCTCGCCGGGCAGATCGTGTTCCGCGGCGGCGACCTGACCGATCGCGACCTGCGACGCCTGACGTGCCTGAGCCTCTTCTGGCACTTCCTCGACATCGTGTGGATCTGCGTGTTTTCCTTTGTCTATCTCGCGAGCGTGATCTAAATGGCCCATTCGCATTCGTCTCAACTCGAAGAAGGGCACGGCAGTGTCGGCGGCTACGTCGCCGGTTTCATCCTGTCGGTGCTGCTCACGGCCGCGTCGTTCGGCCTCGTGATGGGCGGCGTGCTGTCGCCGCACGCGTCGCTGATCGCGCTTGCCGTGCTCGCGTTCGTGCAGATCGTCGTGCACCTCGTGTACTTCCTGCACATGAACGGCTCGTCGGGCCAGCGCTGGAACGTGATGGCGTTCAGCTATACGGTGTTGACCGCGGCGATCCTGATCGTCGGCACGCTGTGGGTGATGCACAACGTCAGCATGAACATGATGTCGCGCTGAGCGGCATCGCGGCGCAGCGGGCAATATCCATGCGCGTTCATGAAAAGAAGGCGGCACGCGAGTGCCGCCTTTTTTTGTTTTTTCCCGGCTGCGTTGCGCCGGGCAGCGGGATCAGTGCCGTGCACCCGCATCGGCCGTCAGCGCATGCGTGCAGTCGGCACGGTACTCGGCGGCGAGCCGATCCTTCGCGCCGTCGAGATCGTCGGGGTAATACGGGCTCGCATGCGCCGGCTCGTAGCCGACCTGTTCGAGTTCGGTCAGCTCGCGCACGAGGTCCGCATGCGTGACGTCGTGACCGGTGTGGACGAACGGATACGCGTTGCATTCCTGCGGTGTCAGGTGCGGCGCCGCGAACGCGGCGGTGCTGGCGCATGCGAGCAGCATGCAGGCGACGGTAGTCGACAGTTTCATCCGGAAGCTCCTGGTTGCGCGGCCCGATGCCGCATGACGTCAGCGTAGGCGGCGTGCACGACGGGGCGGGCGACGCGCGGATGAAACATGTTTCACCCGTGTGCCACCGCGCCGGATGAAGCATTTTTCATGTAACGCCGGACGGCGATCGGGGCGGCTACGATAGTCGCGGGCGCATCGCGTGCGCCCGTCATGATGTTCATTGCGAGGGCAACCATGCGAGTACTGACGGTCGAGGATGATGCGGTGACCGCGAACGAAATCGTCGGCGAGCTGACCGCGCGCGGGTTCGAGGTCGACTGGATCGACAACGGCCGCGACGGCATGCTGCGCGCGATGAGCGCATCGTACGACGCGATCACGCTCGACCGGATGCTGCCGGGCGCGGACGGCCTCGCGATCCTGACGGCGATGCGCACGGTCGGCATCGATACACCGGTGCTGATGCTCA
This sequence comes from Burkholderia sp. 4NA327C6, assembly GCF_005502655.1. Taxonomy (NCBI): domain Bacteria; kingdom Pseudomonadati; phylum Pseudomonadota; class Betaproteobacteria; order Burkholderiales; family Burkholderiaceae; genus Burkholderia; species Burkholderia sp. 4NA327C6. Next base: position 31,359 of record NZ_SCNZ01000066.1, read on the forward strand.
GCGCGCTCGGTGATGTCGACGAGCGCATCCGCGGGCTGCGCGCGGGGGGCGACGATTACCTGACGAAGCCGTTCGATTCCGGCGAGCTGAGTGCCCGCATCGAGGTGCTGCTGCGTCGCCGGCAGGCGTCGGGCGTCCCGCAGCAGACGTTGTTGAAGGTCGGTGCGCTCGAGCTCGACCTCATTTCGCGCTGCGCGCGTCGCGGGGCCGACGAGATTCCGCTGCTGCCGACCGAGTTCCGCGTGCTCGAATTCATGATGCGCAATGCGGGGCAGACGATCACGCGCACGATGCTGTTCGAGACCGTATGGGGTTATCACTTCGATCCCGGCACCAACCTGATCGACGTCCACATGGGCCGGTTGCGCAAGAAGATCGATCCGCCCGGCGTGACCCCGATGATCCAGACGGTGCGCGGCTCGGGCTACATGCTCGCATGACGGAGGCCCGGATGGATGCGGCTCGCGCGGCGAACTTCTCGCGCCGCTGGCACACGACGACGTTTCGGTGGCTGTGCGCGTATGCGGCGATTTTCTCGGTTTCGCTGCTCGTGCTCGCGGGCGTGATCAGCGTGGCCGCGACGCACACGATGGCGCGCGACACCGACGAGGTGCTCGCATGGCAGCTGATCTATTTCGATTCGATTCCCGATGCCGAGCTGCCGCTCGCGATTCACCGGCGGCTCGAGCACGAGCACATGCATACCAGTTTCTACGGGCTGTTCGACGCGAACGGGCGCCGCGTCGCCGGGGACATCGCGACGCCGCCCGCGCTGCGCACGGATCGCCACGGACGCACGCTGAACCGCACGCTTGCGCCGCTCGACGGTCAGCCCGCACCGATCACGCGCGCGATGGCGGTACGCCGCGACAACGGGATGACGCTGGTCGTCGCGCGCGACCTGTCGCATTTCATCCAGATCCGCGATGTCGCGATCCGCGGGCTCGTGATCGGCGGCGTGATGATCCTGATCGCGGGCATCGCGGGCGGCAGCATGCTCGGCATGCGGCAGATGCGCCGCGTCGCCGCGATCCGGCGCGTCACGCGGCAGATCGCCGAGGGCGATCTCGGCAAGCGGCTGCCGGTCGGACGCTACGACGAACTCGACCTGCTCGCGCATCTCGTGAACCACATGCTCGACGAAGTGGAGCGGTTGATGGGCGAGGTGCGTCATACCTGCGACGGCATCGCGCACGATCTGCGCACGCCGCTCGCGCGGGTGCACACGATGCTGGCCCGGCTCGCGGAGCAGCCGTTTTGCGCGGATGATCCCGCGTCGTCGGCATTGCTGGCGTCGGCGCGCGACGAGACCGACCGCTTGCTCGAGCGCTTTCGCGCGATGCTGCGCATCTCCGAGATCGGCACGCTGAGCCGCCGTGGCGGCTTTGCCGCGGTCGACGTCACGGCCTTGCTGTGCGACGTTTGCGAGCTCTACGAGCCGCTGGCCGAAGCCGTCGACGTGTCGTTCGAACTCGCGGCAACTTCGGTCGACCGCATTCATGGCGACCGTGCGCTGCTGTTCGAGGCGTTCAGCAATCTCGCGGACAACGCGATCAAGTTCACGCCGCCGGGCGGCCGAGTGCGCGTCGCGCTCCATTCAACGCCGAACGGCCCGCTCGTGCGGATCGAGGACACCGGGCCCGGCATCCCGCCCGATGAGCGCGACGCGGTGCTCGAGCGTTTCTATCGGGGCGAGCGCACGCGTCATGTGAGCGGTTCCGGGCTTGGGCTGAGCATCGTCTCGGCGGTGATGCGCGTGCACGGCTTTGCGCTGCGGATCGGCGATGCACCGCTGGCCGGTACGGCGATCACGGTCGAGTGCTGGCCGCGTTCGCTCGCATGACGGCGTCGGGGAACGATCGATGCGCATCCTGCTGATTTCCCCGCCGAACCCGGAGGCGGCGCGGCTCGACAAGGCATTTCGCGAGAGCACGCATGGCGTCGAGCGCGTCGACGGATGGCGCGATGGCTGCTTCGTGGCGACCCAGGACCGGTTCGATGCCATCGTGATCGTTGCGCCCGACCCGGCTGCCGGCCCGGCGATGCTCGAGGCATTGCCGCGACTCGCCGCATCGGCGGGCGACGCGACGATTGCCGCGATCGTCGCCGGCACGACTCCTGCGCAGCGCGCGCGGATGTTGCTGGCCGGCTGCGACGTGTGTCTTGCCCATCCCTGTTCGTTCGTGGAGCTGCACGAGCGGTTGCGCGCGCTGTGGCGCCGCAAGGGCGTCATCGCGATGCGCGAGTCGGTCCGGCTCGATGTGGCCACGCGCGCACTCGAGGAGCACGGCCGGAGACTGGCGCTCAGCATGCGCGAATTTCGTCTCGTCGAATGCCTGCTGCGCGAAGCGGGGCGACCGGTCGGGCGCGATGCCGTGCTGCGTTATGCATGGGGCGATGCCGACGTCGAACCCGAGACGGTCAATGCGCTGGTCGTGCGGTTGCGGCGCAAGCTGGCCGCAAACGCGTTTTCCGCGCGCATCGAAACGGTCGCGCGATTCGGATTCAGGTTCGACGCAGGCGGGTGATGTCGCGGTATTGCACCGCGCCGGCGAGGGGGCGCATGCCGCGCGTCGCGCGGCATGTTCGATTGCGTGTAGTCAGTGCGAATAGAGTTCGCGGTTGAGCTGTGCGAGCTGGCCGTCGCGTTCGGCGCGGACGAGTTCGCGATAAACCTGCGCGCATGTCAGCGGCGTGGCCGGCCGTGCGTTCCATGACGGTTGCGACGTCAACGGTGCGGAAGCGGACGCGGCGTACGTCTGCGGCGCAGTCGCGGTGCCGGGCGGCGTTGCGCTGGCCCGGCCGGGCAGCGCGACACACAGGGCGGAGAGCAGGGTGGCGAACATCAAGGTCTTCATGGCGTGATCCTTTTCAAGTGACAGTGGCCGGTGCCGCGATGACGATGCCGGCAGGATCGACGTTATCGGTTGCGCCCGTGCAGGCATCGGGCGCGCCGATGAAGAAACGTTCATGAACGCGCGTCGTGCCAGCCGCCGCCGAGCGCACGCACGAGCCCGACGGATGCCTGCAGGCGTCGAGCGTCGACGTCGAGCGCCGCGATCTGCGTATCGAGTTCGGTCGTCTGTGCGGTGACCACGTCGAGATAGCTGACCGCGCCGTCGCGATAGCGTGACATCGCGAGCGCAAGCGAATGCCGCGCCGCGACGAGCGCCGCGTCGGCCTGGTCCGATTCGTCGCCGAGGCGGTGCAACTGCGCAAGATCGTCCTCGACTTCCCGGAACGCCTGCAGCACGACTGCGCGGTAGCGCGCGCCCTGTTCGTCGAACTGCGCGCGCGCATGGCGTACGCCGGCGGCACGCCGGCCCCCGTCGAACAGCGTCATCGCGAGACGCGGCCCGATCGACCAGATCTCGTTGGGCGCGGCGAGCCATGGGGAAAACGTATCGCTCTGGAACCCGGCGTCGAGGCCGAGCGACAGGTCGGGAAAATAGGCGGCGCGTGCGACGCCGATCCGCGCGTTCGCGGCCGCGACGCGGCGTTCGGCGGCGGCGACGTCCGGCCTGCGTTCGAGCAGGGTCGACGCGAGTCCCGTCGGAATCGACGGCACGCCCGGCAGCGCCGCAACGGGCGGCAGCGAGAACGTCGACGCGGACTCCCCGACGAGTGCCGCGATCGCATGCTCGTCGAGCGCGCGACGCGCAGCGATGTCGGACGCACGCGCCTGGGCGAGCGCGAGTTGCGTTTGCGCACGCGACACGTCGAGCCCCGATGCGAGGCCGCCGTGATGGCGGCTGACCGTCAGTTGCCACGCACGGCGGTACGTGTCGATCGTTCGCGCGAGCGTGTCCGCTTCGCGGTCGAGCCCCGCGAGGTCGAAGTAGGTGCTGGCGACGCCGGCCTGCAGGCTGAGCCGGACCGACGCGAGATCGTCGTCGGCCGCCTGCGCGTCGTCGCGGCCGGCCGCGACCGCGTTGCGGACCTTGCCCCACAGATCGACGTCGTAGCCGAACCCCGCTTCGAGCGTGTTCGACGCATAGGTATCCGGCTGGCCGCTGCCGCGCAGCGGTCGGCGCGCGGACTGACGATCGCGGTCGGTTTCGGCATCGATACCCACGGTCGGCAGCAATGCCGCATGCGCGTCGTCGAACAGCGCGGCGGCTTCATCGTGCCTTGCGACGGCAGCGGCCAGGTCGGGATTCGCGCGCGCGACGAGCGGTTCGAGCCGGTCGAGCGTCGCGTCGCCGTACACGCGCCACCAGCCGTCGCGCGGCAGGCGATCGGCCGGTACGGCATCGACCCACGCACCCGTTTCGCGAAACGCGGCCGGTACCGGAACGGCTGGCGCGCGATAGCTCGGCGCCAACGAGCAGCCGGCGAGCAGCGCGATGCTGCCCAGCCATACAGCGAGCAGACGGTCAGCCATGCGCACGCTCCGTCGCCGCGGCGCGGGCGATACGCACGGGGTCGCCATTCGCGAGCGAATCGGGTGGATTGTCGATCACGCGGTCGCCAGCCGCGAGCCCCGATGCGATCTCGACGCGCGTGCCGAGATCGGTCGCGATCGAGACGTTGCGCAGCCGCGCATGCCCGGTCGCATCGAGTACGGCGACTTGCAACCCGTCGTGGCGGAAGATCAGCGTGCTTGCCGGAATCGACAGCGCATGCGCGGCACCGGGCATTGCGATCCGCACCTGCGCGTATTCACCGGGGAACAGCGTGCCTGCCGGGTTGGCGATCGAGAACTGCGCGAGCAGCGTGCCGGAAGCCGGGTCGATCGATTGGGCGGAATCCGCGAGCGTCGCGTCGAACGTCATGCCCGGGCGCTCGGGCACGGTCAGCGCGACGCGCATGCCCGCGCGGATCGCGGCCGCGTCGTCTTGCGGAACGTGGACGTACAGCCGCAGCCGACGCGCATCCGACACGGTGAAGAGCTCGGCGCCGTTGCCGCTGCCGGCGTCGATCAGTGCACCGACATCGGTCTTGCGGGCCGTCACGATGCCGTCGAACGGTGCGGTGAGCCGCTTGAACGATTCGAGCGCTTCGAGCCGCCGTACGTTGGCGGTGCTCGCCGCGACGGCCGCGTGTTTCGCGTCGAGGTCGCTGCGTTTCTCGTCGGCCTCCTGCTGCGAGACGGAATCCTGCGCGAGCATCTCCGCCCAGCGGGCGGCCGTGACGGCCGCAAGCCGTTCGTTCGCGGTCGCGCTCTGCAGGTCGGCGCGTGCCTGCTGCAACTGCTGGTCGAGATCGGGCGTGTCGATCGACGCGAGCAACTGGCCGGCTTTCACATGCGCGCCGATGTCGGCGTACCACGCGTGCAGGTAGCCGGGCACGCGCGCGTAGATCGGTGCGTCGACGTACGCGTCGAGCCGGCCGGGCAGCACCAGCGCATCGGCCGCGGCCGGCTGCGGCGTAACCGTCGCGACAGTCGGGATCGCCTGTTGCGCGGTCCAGGCGGCGACCGCGCGCGCATCGTGCAGGCGGGCGACGAGGCCGGCTGCCGCGACGGCGAGCGCGGCCACGGCGCCCGCGATCGCCAGCGGTTTCAGATAGCGCGGCGTGCCAGGGGGGCGGACGTCGAATTCAGTGGACATGCTGTTCTCCCGGAGTGAGGGGCAGGGATTCGGAACGGGGCGCGCGATCGCGCCGGTGGACGAGGCTGAACACGACGGGCACGAACACGAGCGTCGCGACGGTCGCGCACAGCAGGCCGCCGATGACCGCGCGGCCGAGCGGCGCGTTCTGCTCACCGCCATCGCCGAGACCGAGGGCCATCGGCGCCATGCCGATGATCATCGCGAGCGCGGTCATCATCACGGGCCGAAAGCGCGTGAAGCCGGCCTCGAGCGCGGCGACGGCCGCGTCGGCGGTGTGCGCGAGCCGTTCGCGCGCGAACGTCACGACGAGGATGCTGTTCGCGGTCGCGACCCCCATGCACAGGATCGCGCCCGTCAAGGCCGGCACCGACAGCGGCGTGCGCGTGACGAACAGCATCCAGACGATGCCGGCGAGCGCCGCGGGCAGGCCGCTCACGATCACGAATGCGTCGCGCCACGAATGGAAGTTGACGACGATCAGCAGGTAGATCAGCAGGACCGCGCCGGCGAGGCCCGCGAGCAGCCCGCCGAATGCGCCGTTCATCGTCTGTACCTGGCCGCGCACGGTCACGCGCGAGCCCTTGGGCAAGCCGGCCGCGCTCGCGT
>NZ_SCNZ01000067.1:0-35481 GCF_005502655.1 Burkholderia sp. 4NA327C6
CATCTGGTTCGCGCCGTGGCAGGACGCGGACTCCGACTTGCACGATCAGGAGTACGTCTATCTGATCGTCGATCCTGGCCACTGGTCTATCGCGCACAACCAGCAGCGCATCCAGGCCGCGTTCCGGCCGGTGAAGCCGCCGACACCTGCGCCGGATGTTGGCAGCAGCGTCAGCAAGGCAGCTATCTCTAGCTCCAACACCGATTCGACGTCGGGTTCGATCTCGAGTGCCGATCGGGTCATGCAGGGAATTCTCACGCCCGCCGGCGCAGTCGACCGTGCAGCGGCTGCGATGCCTGCAGCGGCGGACCACTGATTCAGGAGCCATCGATGAGCACCTTGCAGGCCTGGATTGATGACGCGAAATCGCTCGCGCGAACAGCGATCAGCGAAGCAATTCTCGGCACCGAGGATGATCTCGGACCGCCCGCCCCCGTTGCCGCGGACCAGCGGCGCATCGAGACCGTCGGGCTTCATAACCTGCTGCCGTATGACCAGTACGACCCCGCCACCGAGCTCTACTACAACACGGATTCGGTTGGCTTCGTGCTCGCGGTTGCACCGCAGACCGGCGCCGATGCGGAGTTGACCCGCAGTCTCCACGGCCTATATGACTCAGTTCCTGCCGGCTATGGGCTCCAATGGATGCTGCTGGGCGACCCCATTATCGAGGAGTCGTTGAACGCCTACGTCGATCTTCGGCGCGAGTACGCCGAAGCGGGACGTGCACCCTCATTCTATCTGGAACAGGCGGAGCGCCGCGCCGCGTTCATCCGCGGCAAACTCGGCCAGCCGCTGTTTCTTGGCCAAAACTACTCGATCACGGACAAGCGGCTGTTGCTGTCGATCGTGCGCAAGGGCTCGCTCGACGATCTGAAGCTGATCGAAGAAATCCAGAATGTTCGCGACGTCGTCGCCGCGACGTTGAGTTCCGCAAGCCTGGCAAGCCGTACTGCGGAGCCAAACGATTTGCTGCGTTTTCTCTGGCCGATCCTCAACCCCGGTGCGTTCTTTGGCGATGGGGCTGAAACGATCGATCAGACCTACAGCGACGACAAGCCCATACGTGACCAACTGACGGCTTTCGGTCACCACATGCGTGTGAAGGCGAAGCATTTGCTTTATGGAGTGCCGCCCGAGGATGCGGACGAGCCCGACGCACGCATCGCCGTGCGCAGCTTTGGCGTGCACCAGTATCCGAATAGCAAAGAGCTGTGGGAGATGAACAACATCGTAGGCTCGCTTTTCAACGATGTCCATCAATACCCCTGCCCGTACCTGATCACGCTCGGCGTCCTGATTCTCGATCAAACTGCCGTCGAGACACGGGCCGCTTTGCGTAGTGCTCGCGCGACACAGAACGCCGAATCTAAGATCGCGAAGCTGCAGCCGGAACTTGCCCTGCAGAACAGGGACTGGAAGGCAGTCTCGATGCAGCTCACGCAAGGCGGTTCGATGTGTGAGCTCTATCACACGCTGACGCTCTTCGCCCCGCGCAAGAAGATGGAGCAGTGTGTGGCGGCCGCGAAGGGGATCTGGCGCTCGGAGCGCTTCAAGCTGTTCCCGATGCTGACCCAGCAGCTCACAACATTCCTGTCGGCGCTGCCCATGATGCTGACAAGCGACATGCGGGACGACCTCAAGAAGTTTCGGTTGATCACTACCAAGACCACCGTGAACGCGACCGATATGGCGCCAGTGCTCGGCGAGTGGTCGGGTACCAATGGTCGAGCCAACCTGCTCTTTTTTGGGCGCCGCGGTACCCCCGCGCTCGTAGACATCTATTCGAGCGGGACGAATTACAACGGCTTCGTTGATGGTACTTCCGGCGCCGGCAAATCGGTGCTCTTGAACGAAATCATCGCAGCGTTTCGCTCGGTCGGTGGAATCGTGCGTATCTGCGACGTGGGCTACTCGTATGAAAAGCAGATCGACATGGGCGACGGCCAGTACATCGACTTCAAGCCTGGGTCGCGAATTGTCATCAATGCGTTTTCCACTGCTGGCATCGATACCGAAAATGGCCTCGATAGCGAGGTGAAATTCATCCGGCCGATCATCGCGCGCATGGTATCGCCGACCGCTCCTATCACTCCGTTCGAGGGCGCGTTGCTCGATGTCGCAGTGCGCATTGTATGGAAGGACTATGGCCAGGACGGTAGTCCCACGTTAGTGCGAGACGCCCTGCTGAGCCTGAAGGACCAGAACGGGCACCCCGAGCGCATCGCGTACGAGCTTGCCGTACGTCTCGAACCGTTCTGCAAGGGGGGCGTTTACGGCGACTACGTCAATGGGCGCACCAACGTCCGACTCGACAACGAAGTGGTCGGACTTGAGCTCGAGCACCTCAACAGCGATCCCCAGCTGCGCACGGTGATCATGCTCGGCCTGACCAATCAGGTCACCAACGAAATGTACCGCTTTGACCGGTCGCGGCCGAAGCTGTTCCTGCAGGACGAGGGCTGGCAGATCGTCGGTGACGATCAAGAATCGGCCGACTTCATGGAAGAAGGGTATCGGCGTGCGCGCAAATACGAAGGCAGCTTCTTTTTCGCGACGCAGGGGATCACCGATGCAGGGATGAACAAGGCTACGCAGGCCGCCTTCGACAACTCCGCATGGAAGTTCCACCTCAAGCAAAGCGACGACACGCTCAAGAAGATCGAGAAGGGTGATGTGATGGATCTGTCACCGGGGTTGAAGCGCATGTTGAAGTCGCTGCGTCCGGTGCCGGGTCGCTATAGCGAGTTCGTCCTTGTCGACCCGAACGGGGGCACGCACCTGCTGCGCCATATCCCCGACGAATTCACGCTGGCCATGGCAACCACCAAGGGGCCCGACTACGAATTCATGGAGCAGTTGCGTACCACCGGCACCTCCACCGAGGACGCCATCCGCGCCCTGATCCAAGCCAAACGGAAATGAACATGCGACACGACCTCGTACTCACCGGCCTTATCTCGATCGGCGCTTCGTTGTTGCTGGGCTCCCCGCTCGTCTACTTCTGGACGCAACGCGAAAAAGTTGCGCCGGTCGTCGTGGTCGACGTGCAGAAGCTCATCAGCGATGAGCAAGAAACATTGCTGAAAACCTTCAACAACGGCGATCCCGTCCATATGACGGACGACGCGAAGAACAAGGCGACCCAACACGCCGGCGATTACGCAAAGCGCCTGTCGGCCGCGCTGGACCAGCTCGGCTTGCAGTGTGGCTGCGTGGTGATCAACAAAGCTGCCGTGCTTGCAGGTGATGCGCCCGATCTCACGGACCTGATCGCCAAGAGGATCGCCAAATGACTCGTCTCCGGTTGACGGTGCCGCCCCGGTTTTCGGCGCGCACGCGTGGAATCGAAACGGCGGGAGAACGATTCGCGCCGACCGACGTTGGTGATTACCTGGCCGCCTCGGCCAGTACTGGTGCGGCGGTCCTTGCAAACGTAACGACGCATGTCGCCATTTCCCAATCGGCGTGCGCGATGGCTGCAACGACCGACCTTCGAGGAGATGAACAGTGATCGCGCTCGTCGCCTACTCCAGCGGCCTGGCTCGCTATCGACGGTTTGTTCGCACCGTGGTCGCCCTGACGATCGTCGCGGCCGTCGCATGGGGCCTCACGCCCTGGTATGGGCTGACGTTCAACATGTCGACCAGTCTGCCGGGGACGCTCTATTTCATCCGCAAGGGCCCCTGTCGGCCGCGCCTCGGCGACACCATCGCATTTCGGTGGCACGGGGGGGCGACCTACCCCGCAGGACTGACCTTCATCAAACACGTGGCTGGTCTGCCTGGCGATGTCGTGCGCGTGATTGGCCGGAATGTCTGGGTCAATCAGACCTATATCGGCTACGCGAAGCCACTCTCACTTGCAGGGATGGCGCTGTTTCCGACCGAGGACGGTGTGATTCCACCCAGACACTACTTTGTTGCCACGCCGAGCCCGGACAGCCTCGATTCGCGGTACTCGATCGTCGGCACCGTTCCCCAGTACGCAATCGTCGGGGAGGCCTATGAAATTTTTTGACCAATGCCGCGCCCTCAGCGCGTCGGCCGGCGCTTCGACTGGAGGCTCAGATGGTTCTGATGCTTGCGATCGGCTTGTTGATATTGGCCGTGTGGATGAGCGTGACTCTGCTCTTTCTAGGAGTGGGGCTCCTGGCGGCCTGCTTTATCGGCATGTTATTGGAACGCCTCTTTTATTTATCTTTGAAATGCTGCGCCCGGAGATAAGGCGCGCCGGCTCCCTTGGTGGCGGCCCGCAACTACGGCCGCGTGTGCGGCGCACAGCAGTCGCATGGATCTCGGCATTGCTGCTGGCGGTATGTCCACTTTCCGCAGTCGCGGAGGACTTGGGTGTCGTTGGCCCGACGTATCCGATTGCAGAGCACGACGCGATTGCGATGCTGAAGCATCGTCTGGTTGAGCTGCAAGCCAATGGCGGGCTGGCGGCCATCGAGCGCCGGGCGCGTCAGCGCGCGCTGCATGACATCACGTCCCTGCCACCAGTGCCGGGAATTTCGACCGTTAGCGAGTACTCGAGTCGGTTGATTGATCCCACGGTGACCTACGCAAAACCCGTCACCAATGATGAGGGTGCCGTGATCGTCGCAGCCGGCACGCGTATCAATCCGCTCGACATTGTGACGCTGCACGAGCGCCTGGTGTTCTTCGACGGCCGTGATGCGTCGCAGGTAAAGGCGGTCCAGGCGCTCGCGGCCCGCTCCGGCGATTCAATCAAACCGATCCTGACTGCGGGCTCGTGGCTTGAGTTGACGAAGTCGTGGAAACGGCAAGTGTATTTCGATCAGCAGGGGCGACTTAGCCAGCGTTTCGGGATCACCCGCGTGCCGGCCGTGATCAGCCAGCGCGGTAACCAGCTACTTCTTGAGGAAGAGCCCGCGGCTCAGCTGCGTTGACGCTTCGACGAAACCACCTGTTACCTCCCAATCTACCGGAATCGCGATGAACAACTATGACCGTCTGGACTTCTCTGCCGCCCCGGCCGTTATCGACGGCGTTGAGAAAAACTCGGCCGACGACCGCGCTGCTGCTCTTCAGCACTTCAATGTGACAGGCGAGCCGACGCGGTATGTCGTCGACGTCACGAATGATCAGGTCGTGGTTTCAGGAAAGGGTGTGCTCGCAACTTACTACTGGCGCGCGAGCCCCTACGACAGCAGGGTCGCTCGGCTTTCCATTCAACCTGTCCGCCAGATCGTAGGAGACAGCAGCGGGGAAAGCTTTCGTGTTGTGGCGGGTGCTGTAGACGATGTACATCGTCCTCCTGCTGTCCTCGCCGACCATCTGAGCGAGGTCGAAGCTGTCGAGCTGATCGGTCTCATCGAGACGGGTGTGAAGGCGGCCCTCGGTATCGGCGTTGTGCCGACCCATGCCGTCCAGCTGGATGTGCCCGTTCCCCTCTCTGGCACCGTCGAGCAGGCTCGTCGTTCGATCAGTTCGAAGTTGCTCGACATCCTGGCCACGGCGACGTCACGCGTGGTCTGGGTAATCGCTTGGGGCGTAGCCGGTGCTGTGACCGGCGGTGTTGCGGTGGTCCTCCTGCCAATCGTCTACCGCCTTGGCCATCAAGTCGGCGCACACCTGGTCGATTTTGCCTTCGATGTGTATCCGGCATTGCGGGGGCTGCTTTCGTGAACATACGCCATCTCCCTCGCCGCTGGATTTTCGCGATCGCGCTGGTTGCCAGCTGCGTCTCGTTCTCGGCGCCGGCCGATGCGGGTCAGTGTGTCGGTCGATTCGCCAATCCGATCACCGATATCTGCTGGGAATGCGCATTCCCGATGGCCATCGGTAGCGTCACGTTCCTCAATATGGGGCAGGACGACACTCCGAACCCGGGCGGATTCCTTTGCTTCTGCAACGGCACGTTCGGGGTCAAGTTCAGCTTCTGGGAACCGATCCGGCGCGTCGACGTCACGCGCTCACCCTACTGCTTCGTGTCGCTCGGCGGGATCTCGCTTAACCCCGGCATCCACGCCCCGGAGGGGGAAGTACGCGAGCAGAAGGACGACACCAAGCAGAGCTTCTATCAAGTGCACTGGTACACAGATCCGGTCATGTACTACACGGAGATCCTGCTCGACGATCCGTGCATGGAGACGGGCAGTTTCGACGTCGCGTACATGACCGAAGTCGATCCGACCTGGAGCGACGACGATCTCACCATGCTCCTCGAGCCGGAGACTTACCTGTTCGGCAGTCCGATTGCCCAGGCCGCGTGCGCAGGTGACTGCGTGCTATCGAGCCTCGGTTTCGGGAGCAACCTGCTCTTCTGGTGCGCGGGCTGCAACGGCTCGATCTATCCCTTCAACGGTCACGTCCAGGCGCATGTGTCCGCCATCCAGGCGTCGTCGCTACTGGTCGAGCGGATGACCGCAAAGTTGCATCGCGAGGGCTTGATGTGGGGCACGACAGGTGACGGCGCGATGTGTGGCTACTACCTGCAGCCCGTGATGGACAAGACCCAATACAAGTACACGATGCTCTACCCCGTTGCGCAAACCGACCAGATAAATGGTCAGTGCTGTCAGCCGTATGGCCGCACGTCGGCGCTCTGGGGTGCCGGAAAAATGATCCCGTACACGGGAGAGGACTTCGCGTACGAGATTTTCCGCAAACGCAACTGCTGCATGGGTGCGAACCTCGGAGACCTGCCCCAATGAATCGGCTGACTTTCTCCATCGTAGCCGCCGGCACGATCACCCTCGCCGCTGTTCCCGTGTTTGGACAAACCGTGTCGAACGACGCGCTTGCGCGCGGGCAGCAACAGATCGATACGACGCGCCGAGCGACCTTCGATGCGGCAGCCAGCGGCACCGCGCGCTATCGCGGCGCGATGCCATCGTCGGATGCGATTGACGCCGAGATGCGCCGTATCCAGGGCAATCGCGATCGGCAAATGGATCAGGCGGCAGCAAAGGCGGCTCACGATGGCAACGCATTCCCGAACCTGCCTACGCCGGCGCCAGTCGCCGCCGGTGCAGATCCGCTCGCCGTTGCGAAAAGGTACGAAAGCCGTACGCAGCGCCGTGTAACGGATTCCTTCGTCGCCTTCGCGAGCTTCTCCATGCCCGCTGCCTCGCTCGTACGCCTGGTGAAGACCATGAATCTGGCCGGCGGAACTGTGGTGTTCCGGGGCTTCAAAAATGACTCGTTGAAGGCGACGGCCGCGGAAATGCAGCGGCTAGGAATTGCGTCCGGCGGCATCGTCGTCAACCCGAAGGTGTTCACGCAGTATCGCATCGCCCGTGTGCCCGCCTATGTCGTCACACGGGGCGGAGACGCCAACAGTCAGATCGACAGCAGCGGTTGTGCCCTGCCGGCGTCGTACGTTTCCCTGTCGGGCGACGTGACGCCCGCGTACGCCCTCCGCCAGATCGTCGATCACAGCCCTACCTACGCGGGGATCGCCGAGCGATATCTCCGTGCACTGGGGGATGTCGAATGAACGGAATGCGGGCAACCCTGCGCCGAAGCGCACCACTGGCCATCGCGACGGTTCTTGCAGCGGTCGCCGTGTGCGCTGCCGCGGACGCCCCATCTACCGGGTCAGCGTTTACTGAAGGCCAGTCGTTCGGTAAGTCAGGAATGAACGCGGCTCACGGAAGCATCAGTGGCGGTAGCTCGAACGTGCCGAACTACACGAACCAGGACGGCGAACTGACGCCGCTGTATGGCGGTGGGCAGGGCAGTCTCGGGCCCGCGGGCTCCGGCAAGGAAGCGGATTGCTCGACGCAGCCAGCCAATCCAAGTGCCTATTGGCGTCAGGAATGCGATGCCGTGAATTACCTCGCGAAGAAGCCGCCCAATCGCATGCCGATCACCGCGAGCGATCCGATTGTGACCGGAAGCAAGGGCACGATCAATAACCCCGGGTCTACGACGAATTCGCAGGACTGCCACAACGTGACGTCTACCGTGCCTGCAACCTACCGGAAGGAAACCTGCGAGCAAGCCGTGGGTACTCAAACATATACGTGCAACCGCATCAACGACCCCGTCTGCACCGAGCCCTACCAAGGCTGTGCAGCTGGCGGAGTCGTCGAGGGAAGCTTCAACGGCGGGTTTGCCTCGCGCCTGGCATCGAACTCTGCGCTCTGGAATTTCGGCGCGGACACGGGCTATCACGACAACTCGGGCTACAACGGACTTACCGTGTCCGGTTCGATGAGCTTCAGCGTCCAGAACCTTGGTCAGATCGGTACCGCAGTCATCAGCCAGATCACGGCAAACAATACGCTGCGCAGCGTCGACGTTAACGGTGTCACGGTCTACACAGATGCGCCGGACGGCGGGCGCATTCTCCAATGCGGGGAGGCGACGCTGCCGGCGTCGGCCGGCGGGATTGATGGACGGCAAACCACTGGCTATCTTGCCGCGTCCTCGCCTGGTGTGACCTTTACACACAATTTGATTTACAACGGCATTCGGAGTGTGTGCTCGGACAAAACTGCCTTCACGGCAGACGGCGGTCTGACCGAATACAGACCGTTCTTCACCTTCGGTAGCGAGTACGAGGGGAACCCGTCGTCCATTGCACCCAACACCGACATCCGCTCGTATTTGCACGAAGGCATCAATACCGTCGAAATTCAGGCGGCGATAGGCGGATACGGTTTCCAGGGCGGTGGGCAAGCTCGAGTTCAGCTGACGCTGAACCAGATCTGCACCGCGACTTGCACGCCGAACTGGATCGACCAGTGCAGCTCGTTCGAACAGCGGGCGGCACAATGAAGATCCGCGCTCTCACGTTCGCCGCGCGTGCGTTCAGCTTCGTCGGCAATGTAATGGTGGTCACCCTGCTCGCCGCGCCGGTAGCGTATGCCGCGCCAACCTGCCAACGCACTGGTTCAACCTGCATCGAAGCGGCCGGCACACGTGTCATCAACGGGATCCCGCTCTACCAGGATTGCTGGAATTACCAAGATACGTACGAATGCCAAGCCGCTTCCACCGTTAACGACTGCACGCCATTGCAGCAGCAAGGCTGCGGCCTGGTGAACCAGCAGTGTGTGTCATACAACGACGCGGTGCCGGGAAGCTGCGACACGATGCAGTACACGTATCAGTGTCTCGATACCCCGGCGCACACGACGACCGTCACTCAATGCACGAACACGATGTGCGCACCGGGCGCCGGATGCTTCTCGTCGAGTAGTGGTGCAGACGGCGCGCTCGGCAAGGTCGTAGCGGGGCTGGAAACCGGACGCGAAGCCGGCGCCTACGGCGTCGGTGGCGGTAACGTGAACATTTTCAAAGGCTACGACAGCAGCTGCTCGATCAAGGTGCTGGGCGGCCTCGAAATCAAGAGCTGTTGCACCAGCAACGGCGGCGGTGCAGCTTACTCGAACAACGCGATTGGAAGCGCCGCAGTCAGTGCCGGACTGTCGGTTGCCGGAACGACGGCCAAACAGGGCATCGCGTTAGGGTCGAAGTATGTCTTTGACCAGCTGTACGAAACGGTCGATAGCTCGATCGTGAATTCTGGTCTGCTGCAGATGGGCGCGTGGGCGGACAGGGCGTTGTCCACCTCCGGAACGTTTGGTGCCTACGGCTTTAGTTTCTCGTTCTCTCTGACCAATGGCGTTCAGCTCGCTGATTTCAATCCGTACGTATTCGCGGCCGAGATCGCTGCGCAGTTGATCCAGATGTGGCTCGCATGTTCCCCTGACGAGCAGGTGCTCAGTTTGAAGCGTGGCCAGAACCTCTGTGTCCAGTACAACCAGGGCTGCTCCAAGCGCGTGCTCGGCGTGTGCGTCGAGGAAAAGAAGAGCTACTGCTGTTTCAACTCGTTGATCGCGAAGCTCGTCAACCAGCAAGGCAAGGCGCAGCTCGGCATCCCGTTCGCCGGCTGCGGTGGCTTCACGGCCGACCAACTCCAGCGTATCGATTTCTCGAATATCGACTTTACCGAGTTCGTCAATTCGATCCAGTCCAAGGCCGTCGACGAGGACGCGATTCTGCAGCGCGTGCGGCAATCGATCGGAAGCGGCAAAGGGGTATCCCAATGAGGCACCTTGTCTCCGCAGCGCTTTTCACTGCGATCTTTGCGCTGTCGGCCGCCGCCTTTGCAGGCAGCTACGACGACTTCAGTGGAGTTCTCGTCGACGCGATTGATCACGGGTCAGCGTTTGGCGCGCTGCGTGGACCCGTTGCGGGTTCACTCATCACCAGGCTGCACGCCAACGGCCCGGTCTACATCACAGTTCGCCCGATCGGCGACTTGCCGCGGCCCGGGTGCAAGCGTCTGGATGTGCTGTTCGACGTCCGTGGAGTCCAGACCGAGGCAGGCGAAACCAGCGGTCGTCTGGACGTGAAGATGAACTACTGCCGCGATCGAATTCCGCCGATTGGCCTGACGCCGGCGGTGCCTTCCCAACCCTCGGGAGATGCACCGTGACGCAGCACTGCCCACTGGTTGCAGATTTCAAAACCCTCACGACGCAGGAGCGTTGAAATGTCCATCGAAAGCATGTTTCCCCCTTCGCGTTCCCGCTCGGACTGGGTCCAGGCGCTGCGGGCCAGCCTTCCCTGCTACGTGCTGCGCCTCTTCGTGGCCTTCGTCATTGTTCCGGCGGCCTTCCCAGTAGCTGGGCTCGCAGTGCTCAATCTCGGGTCGTTCACTGGTATGGCAAGGACCGTGCTCGAACAGGCTGCTGGAAGCGGCACGAATCCGGACACGATCCGACTGCGGACATGCACCGATACGGCCGCTCGCTACGCGCCGTCGGCCGCCATTTGTATGCACTGGCGCACTGATGACGTGCCCATCGCGACGCTTGCCCCTCAGGTGGGTCACGGCTTGTTCGTCACCTGGCTCGTTGCTGCCGCCATTACGCTTGCTGCGGACCTCGTCTGGTCTCCGCCCTCGCCTCTCGCACTGCGCAGACAACTCGACTCGATCGGACGGCAGCGTGCCGAACGTAGCAACGCAAGCCGCGAAGGAGAGGCGAAGTGAGACTGCAGATCACGATCACCAGCATGAGTGCCGCGCCGGAGCCCGACTTGCCGAGCCATCTTTTTGCTGGCGCCGGCAGTGACCGGGCGACCTTCCGGGTAACGCGGGGCGCCGCACCGTCGCGCGGAGCCATTTCCGCGTTGCTCGAGGACGCCATCGCAGATGTTTGCGTGACGAACTACGATCAGGCCACGGGGCAAGGCAGCTTCGTAGTTGTCGATGGACCGGCGCCGGCGGCCGGTACGACGATCGAGCTCGATGACGACGCGGTCGCGGATACGGTCGACTTGTCTGATCGGACGCTCCCGAGCTCGGGGGTGCCAATCCAACGACCTACGATCGAACAGTTTTACGACATGCTCAATCGGCACGACTGGTTTTTCGGTTACTCGGACGATTCCCGGGTATATCGGTACGGAAGCGACAACCTCGAACGGCTGAAGGAAATTGCAGGTTCCCTCGGCGGCGACCATGCCGCGCTTCTCGCAGCTTTCCAAAGGCATCACTTCTCCGGTGCGCCATGGTCGACCCCTAAGTGGGACAAGCCGTCTCGGCCCGCGAGCGGTGTCGTCAATATCCCGACGGCACCCTCGCCGGCGTTGACAGAACCGAGCCAGCAGCAAGATGGCCGACTTTCTGCCGAACAGCGTCACGTTCAGCACGACGACGACTTGCGCGAGTTTGCTGCATATCAGCGACATTGCATTTCGAACGTAGTTGACGCGGCTTTCGCCTGGCGGAACGCACGTCGTGCGTTTATGGGCGCTGCGGCGGTGTTGCACAAGCCCAGGGCTCGAAGTCAATTCCTTTGGATTCTCGGAGGGCGGTGGCGTCAATCCGATGCAGCCGAACAGGTCAAAGCCGCGCAGTCTTTGGGTTTCGCGGAAGTGCAACTCGAGCAGGCACTCGGGCAATTGATGGACGCCGGCTATCACGTCGACGCGCAGCGGGGCCAGCCATGAGCGCATTCCGAGGCTTCCGGCTCGCGGTAGCGATCCTGCTTCCTGCAGCGCTGCTGGCGTCGCCGATCGCGGACGCTGACGGGTTGGACTACAAGTCCGCCTGGAGCTGCGACGGGCAGGAGAAATTCAACTGGTACTGCGATGACGACAAGCCTGCGGCGCCGGCGGGTGCGAGCGCGGCCAAACCGGCCGATTCCGACGACTTCGACCAGATCAAGTCGGCCGATGAGATGCGCGAGGCCCTGAAGCACCGACTCGACGTCGCGAACATGGACCCGACGCCAGAGCACATCAAGGAGTACATCAAGCTCTGGGAGTACGTCCAGCAAAAGAGCGCGGTCTTTGCCGATCAATGGCGCCGGGTTGTGTGGCAGAACCCGAGTCTCGATTACTCGCTCAAGCGTCCGACTAACAACGTCGCTGTCCATACCTACGACCGGACCCGAGATTCGGACCAAGACGGGCAGCTGCGTGCGCTCGCGCAGAAGCATGGCCTGATTTTCTTCTTCCGCTCGGACTGCCCGTATTGCCACGCGATGGCCCCGACGATTGTGCTGCTCGCGCAGCGCTATGGCATCGACGTGTTGCCCGTTTCGCTGGACGGTCGGGGCATTGGTGAGTTTCCGAACCCGACGCCTGACCATGGGCAGGCGTCGGTGTGGGGCGTCCAGCAGGTGCCCGCCCTCTTCATCGCATCGAAAGAGACGGGCGATCACGCAATGATCGGCTCGGGAACGATGTCCCTCCAGGACATCATCGATCGTATCTTCGTTCTCACTGCCTCGCAGCCTGGGGAGCTCTTCTAATGAAACCGACACGCTGGATTGCCGCACTGACGGCTGCAGTGTTTGCCATTGCCCCAGTCTGTTCGAGCGCGATGTCGATGCAGCAGGTCTTCGACTCGATCAACGCCATGGGCAACGTATCGAGCCCCCGTGCGTTGCAGGGCGAGACGATGGATATGTACAGCGGCGGAAGCGTGTTCATGCGTACGCCACACAAGACTTACCAGCTCGCGAGTGTCACCGCCCCGGAATGGGGTGCCGGTTGCGGCGGGATCGACCTGTTTGCCGGTGGGTTCAGCTTTATCAATAAAGAGCAGTTTGTTGCGCTGCTGCGCAACATCGGCTCGAACGCCTTGGGCTACGCATTCAAGCTTGCCCTGCAGAACCTCTGCCCGACCTGCGACAACGTCATGCAGTCGCTGCAGACCATCGCCCGCGACGTCAACCGGATGAACATCGACTCGTGCCAGGCCGCGGAGGGCATCGTCAATGCGGTGACGCCTGTTGCATGGAAAAAAGAGCAGGCGAACTTGGCCGACACGCTCGGGCCATTCACGAACCTGTATTCGGATATGACCGATGCCTGGACAAATACCGGAAACAGCTCGGCGCAAGCGGCGCAGACGATCAATACGGCCACCGCATCGGATTCCAATCTCGCGGCCAAGCAGCCGTACGGCAATGTGACGTGGCAGGCGCTGCAGCAGCTCCCGGACCTGAGCACGTCGGATCGCGAATTCCTGATGTCGCTGGTGGGGACGGTCATTTTTCCTGACCCGTCGGATTCGGGCGGCACGGAGGTGAATCCTGTATTCCTGCCGCGAATCGGCAGCCTCACGGTGCAGGAATTGGTCGGTAACGATCCTGCCGCGAACTCCGGCACCACGATCCAAGTGTACGTGTGCGACGAAACGACGAAGTGCTTGAATCCGTCAGTGCAGGAAATTGGCTACACCCCCTTCCGCACCCTCGTACAGCAGAAGCTGCAGGTGATTACGGACGCGATCGCATCGCGCTCCGCGATCCCGAATCCGGCGGACACGTTTCGGTTTTTGAGCATGACCGACCTGCCGGTCTACAAAATGATCGCGGTCGGCACGCGCCTGAACAATTCGTCTCTGGCCGACCAACTGTTGAGTACCTACCAGTCGCTGATCGCAGCCAAGTATGCCGAAGCCTACATCCATGGATCCGCTGAAGATCTTCGACGAGCAATCGCGCGTTACGGGACGGTGAAATCCAGCACATCGCTGCTCGACGAGGCCACAAAGCTCAATACCAACATCGACACGGTCGAATCGGAAGCACGCAGCGTCGTAATGCAAGCCTTCAGCCAGACGTCGAACGCGTGGCAGCTGGTCGAGCAGCTCCAATCGATCGAGCGTGCGGTACACGCGAATGTGTCGTCGTCGCTTCGGAACTCGTTGGCGTTTGGCCAGACGTTGAACGGCGGGAGCACTCAATGAACATGGAAATCGACACCTATGGGAACGTCGATACCTTGTACTACGTCATGCAGGGTATTGCGTCTTTCATGGGCAGTGGCACCTGGACAGGTCTCATCCGTTACACGCTGTTGTGCGGGGTGGTGATCTGGACGATTGTCGCGCTCGGTCGGAAAGGCTATGAGATCTTCCGCTGGTTCGCCGCCGCAATGCTGATGACGCAGCTGCTGTTGCTGCCGGTTGAAAACGTGTTCATCACCGACGTCAACAACGTGCAGCCTACTCGCGAGGTGGACCACGTCCCGGTGTATCTCGCCGCGGTGGCCCAGAGCTTCACGCTTATCTCTCGAGTGCTGACACAGTCGTACGAAACGATTTTTTCGGTGCCGGATACGCTCACCCTGAAAAAGGGCGATGTGGGTTTCGGCATCTCAGTGCTTCAGAAGGTGAACAAGGCTGAAATCACCGATCCGGGGCTGCACGCCGACCTTATCCAGTTCTTCAAGGAGTGCACGGTCTACGACATCCAGGACGGCGCGATTGATCCGCGGACGATTATGAACGGCACGGACCCGTTCGATACGGTGTTCACGTCGACCAGCCCGGCACGGTACGTGACAACCAACACCCTCACCGCGAATCCTACGACGGACACCTGTTCAGCGACCGGAACCTTGCTGCTGCTGCGCGTACAGGATGCGGAGCAAGCAGCCGAGCAAATGTATGGCAGCGAGATGTATCCGGAGATCGCCGACCCCTCCATGGCGAAGGCGGAATTTGTCAACGCGATCGGCGATTCGTACGGCTTCATCCTCCAATCGTCGCAGAACGCGTCGTCGGCGCTGCGACAGGCAATGTTCAACAACGTGTGGCGTCAGGCGGGCGCCGAGCTTCCCGCGATGCTGAGCGATCCGGCGCGCGTGGCCGAGGTCAATGCGTTGATGAGCTCGGCCCAGGCTGCGGTGGCGACGAACGGTTCGCTAGCCTCCATGGCGATTCTGGCGAAGAACACGTTGCCGACCGTCCGCAACTACGCCGAAGCGATCATCTATGCGGTTTTCCCGCTCATTCTGGTGCTCTGCCTGATCAGCGGCGCTGACGGCGCCAAGCGAATCCTTGCGATGTATGCGAAGACGGTGGCGTGGGTATCTATCTGGCCGATGCTCTTCGCGGTAATCAACGGGCTGTCCCTGATTCACCTGAGCCATGAGATGCGCTCGATGTCGTTGCAGGCCGGCGTCCCGTTCGGGATGGCGGCGAAGTTCGGCCAGACGTTGCTCGACGAGCAGGCGCTGCTTGGATACATGGTGATTATTACGCCGCCCCTCGCCTGGATGTTGCTGAACTTCGCGTCGGCTGGCGTTGTAGGTGCATTCTCTCAACTGAGTGGCGCGTTGACCGGGTCTGCTCAGCAGATCGGTGGCCAGCAGGCGCAGGGCGATGAAAACATCGGCAACGTGCACATGGATTCGTCGTCGATCGATAACGCGTCGCGCAACGTGACCTCAGCGAACAAGTACGACAACTCCGTGCAATCGCGCACCGGTTCGATGAACGTCGATACCGGGACCGGTTCGGCCTTCACTAATTTTGCCAATGGCCTAATCGCTCGCACCGAGTTTCAAAACAGTCTCGGCGTTTCAGCGACTTCCCAGGACGCATTCGAGCGGTCTCTTGGCACCGACACCTCCACGGGTGTCGCCGCAAACCGAACTAATTCCACGTTCGCTGGGCGCGAGCAACTTGCGTCCAGCACGAACAGCGTCTCGAGCAGCCAGGAACGGGGAAGCTCGCAACGGCTCTCCGATGAATCGAGTTCCGGTACTCGGGCCTCCTCGACGCGGTCCGGCGAGCGCCGGACGTCAAACGACCAGCAGTACTCGGTCGATCAGGCACATTCCGTTGAAGGCCAAACGTCGCTTGGCGGAAGAGGCTCGATCATGCTCGGTGGCGGTTTTGATAAGTCGTTTGGTGACGATGCGCAACCGGCCGGCAATGTCGGGGGCGGCGGTGGCGGATCGTCCGGGGGTAATGGTCGAGGTCCGAGCGGCAGTGGGCGGGAGGGGCCCTCCAACCCCGCTGCGAACTCACCACTATTCAACCAAGCTGAAGAAGACCGGCTTGCGCGGAAGGCCGAGTCGCTCGGGAAAACGCCACAAGAGGTACAGGCGGTGCGCGACGCGTATCGAACGAAGGTCCGCGCGGCAGATTTTGCGACCGGTGGGGGCACTGGAAAGGGACGGTCCAGTCTTAAATTCGGGCTCGATGTGTCGGGTGAGGGGGGCTACACGCGATTCTGGCGAAATTCCGATGCGCAAAAGTTCGTCGATCAATACGGAAGTATGGGGGCCTATACCGAAAGCGATCAAGTTGGCCGCGAGGGCTCCCAGATCCACTCCGACTCGACGGGGATGGAGTCCGGGCAGCACGTTCGCAGCGACCGTTCCGCCTCTCTGACGGACCAGGTTTCATCTGGCTCTCGTGTTGCAGCGGATCTCACTCGCAGCGCAGACGTGCGCCAGCGCGGATCGACGCAAGTTGTTTCGCGCGTAGATACCTCGACCAACCTGATGACGCCTGAGAACCTGCAGGCCGTCGCAGCGCGCAACGGTATGCGATACAGCCAGCTGATGACGCTGCCCTCTCCGCAGATCGCTCAGTTGGTCGCCCAAGATGCAGCGATGCGCGACATCGTTTCGCGCAACTCGACATTGCCGACCACGGCTCGTGATGGGTCCGCTCTTCCTGCGAGCGGGATCGACGTCGTTCGCGAGGACCAACGCAACCAGTCAGGTGTTGGTGCAAGTGCGCCCGCGTCGTTCCAGCGATTTGCACGAGCCGTTGGACCGGTGGATACGAAACCCCTGGATGTTGCGACGCCGATGCCCCAAATCGTGACCGACGCTCAGCAGCGTGTGGAGGTTATGCAGCAACGGGTGGCAAGCGACTCCGCCGCGCCGATCCAGCAGGTGCATGACCACATCGATCCGTCGGCGGACAACAAGCCGCTCATGACGCCCGAGCGGGCGCCGGGCCGCTCGCTTTCCTCTCCGCCGGCGGCGACCCCAGCTTCCGATAGCAAGGGGCCCCTTTCGGCATGGGTGAACTCGATTCAGCCGACCGGGCCGGTTGGAACAACGTCCACCTCGGCACCTATTGAAAACTTCCTGCATCCGCGAACGACGGGAAATGGCCCGACTCTTGAAGCCGCTCGAGCGGCGGGAACCGGCACGGGCTCGCCCGCCAATCAACCGCGCCTGTCCGAATCTGATTTCAGGATCGTGACTCTGCCCTCCGGCAATGACCACATGTCAAATCGGCAGAGTGATCGTCGAGCGCCGGATGCTCTTGACGGGACATACAGCCGGCCGTCTCCGGAGCTATCCAGCCGTGATCAAGAAGCTATAGCGCGACCCGTCGACCCGATGCGGGATCACCGAGTGATTGACGATGGAAGTCAGGGACGTGGCGTGCCGACCGCTTCAATGAAGCGCAGCGGCGGGGTCTCAGTCGTGGCTCCGCGAATGACGGCCGTTAACTCCGGCTCGCGAGTCGACAACGTCAAGCCTGCGAATGCTGGTCCAGTGGGGGCTACGCCGGCGCCTACTGCGCCTCGATCGGCTGCCCGGAGCAGTTCGACGTCTGGTGGCGTCGGCCTCCAAACCGTCGGGTCACAAGTCGGCGGTGTTGAAAGAAAGATCGAGAGCGATCGCGCGCCGGCGGGGCCATTTGCCGCTGGAGCTGTCTCGCCTACGACACCTTCGCCGTACCCCGATGATCCCGCGATCGCCGGAAGCGAAGCACTGGTTCCGCGCGACGAGTCCGCGACCAGCGGCGCCGCCACTTCTCCGAGCGCTCAGGTCTCGCCGAGTCGACTAGGACGCGGTTCGGCCGATGACGAACGGGGAGTCAAGTCGATCCCGCGCGCGGACGTTGCAAACGATGACCCCAAGAACCAATGAAAAAGGGGCCTCGCGGCCCCCTCAGAACATGAAGAGCTTACTGTCACCAGTTTCGCAGAGAATCATTCGGCCCGTGGTAGGACTGCTTCCAGCTATTGGTGTACTCGTCGACAAAGCTACGCGACATGGCGAAATTATCGTCATATCCATCGCCCGACCGATCGATCATGGCGAGGTGTCCGAGTTTCGCGGCGATACCGATTTCTGCGAACACGCCGATTATGCAGGAAGAGAGAGCGCCAATCGCCAGAACGGTAAAGGGCAGCTGCATTACCGTAATCACGATGGCCGCAATCAGCAGCGTAGTGAGGTAACCCCACATGATTTTCCGGTAAATCAAGCGGCCACTACGCGATGCAATAAACGACGTGAAAACCGAGAAAATCACTGCCGCCAATATCGCCATGAAGTTTGCAAGCACGTAGTCCATGATAGGCGTCCCTGTACGCAATTAATGTTGACGTTACGCCTGATTTGGCGTACTGGCAAGTTAATCCTTGATAACGTCGCCCGTAGTAGCGTCAACTCATTTACGTCTTTAATTAGCGCGATCTCGACGGTGAGTCGGGCACGCCTGCTTGCGCTCACGTTTCCTGCCATTCTTCTTGCTGCTTGTGCCTCGGCACACGGTGACGATGCCTGCGCCCGCTCCTATTCCGCGAGCGGACGCACCTCCCACGTCGGGAGGTCGGCATGAAGTTTTTCCTCTTCCTCGCCCTCGCGGCCGGTGTCGGCTACTACGTGCTGCATGACGGGCCAACGCCGGATTTCGGAAATTTGTCGTCGTCCGTTGGGCATTATGCGAGCGCTCTGAAGCACCCGGCCGAAAACGCCTCACATTCGGAAAGCACCGGCTCTGGCGATCGCGCCTCCGTGCAATTCGCCACTTCGCCAGACGGCCAGGCCGAGGCCCTCGTGCTGAGCGTGATCGATAGCGCGCAGTCGGAGCTTGACGTCGCCGCTTACGAGCTCACCAATCGTCGCATCGTTACCCACCTGATCGAGCGCGCCCACGCTGGTGTGCAGGTTCGTGTTGTCCTCGACCGCTCGCAGCTTGACGGCCGCGGCTCGAAGCTCGCGGATCTCGTCGCGGCCGGAATACCGGTTCGCATCGACATGGCCGTACCGCTCATGCACGACAAGTTCATCGTCGCTGATAGCGATACGACCCAGACAGGCTCGATGAACTACACGCAGGCCGGTGCCAACCACAACGCGGAAAACGTCCTCGTCATCTGGCACCACGCCACGGTCGCCGCAGCCGTGCGCAGCGCGTGGACGCGGTTATGGAATGAATCGAAGCCTTACCCAGGGGTTTGACCCAGGAAGCACGCGCGCAAGCTTAATTTTTTCAGGAGAACACGATGCCTCATGTCGATTACGAAGTCGCCTGCCAAACGATCGGGCAGCTGATCGCCCACTATGTCGCCGTCATCGCTGAAGAGGAGTCGCGGTCGGAGCCGGATGCGGAGTGCATCGCGATAGCGGACGCAGAACGCAAGACTCTGGTTGCCGCTCGCGACGCGCTGCTTCCGGATGATGCGGTCGCGATCGCTCGTGCGCTGGACGTCTACGGCCTGCGTGTTCGTCGATTGAACCTCGGTCGCGCCTGACTCCGGAGCCCATCATGGACAATTTTCCGGATGTCGTGATGCAGCGCGCGTATGCGCGCGTGGAGCGCGAGGCGATTGACGGCAGTCGCGAGCAGGCTGAACCGAAGGCGATCCTCATCGGCGGCCAGCCCGGTGCCGGCAAGACGGCCCTCGCGCGTCAGGCGATGGGGGAACTCAACGAACGCGGTGGTGCCGTTTTGATCGACGCGGATCGCATGAGGGAGAACTTGCCGCAGTACAGCCGGCTTCTTCGCGAAGATCCGCGACACGCGGCCGACTTGACGCATGCCGACGCCGGTCGATGGGCCGGCCGGCTAACCACGGCCGCATCCGACGCGCGGCGTGATCTTGTGGTCGACGGGACGATGCGCAACCCCGATAGCCTGCGCAATCTGGCACGGCGGCTCAAGGAGCGCGGCTACACGCTGGAGGTTCGGGGCGTCGCTATGCCCGCCGAGGTGTCGCTCACACGTGCGCAGATGCGTACCGAGCGTGAAATCGCGACGACGGGCGTGGGGCGGGTTGTCAATCCCGAGCAGCACGACCAGGCGTATGCCGGCATGGTCGAAACGGTCGCGTTGCTCGAGCGAGAGAAGGCAGTGGATCGAATCTTGATCCTCGATAGGCATCACCGCGAGGTCTACCGCAACGAACTGCATAAGGGTGAATGGCGCGAGCCGCAAGCGGCCGCCGCGTCGATCGTGCATGAGCGCGAGCGTCCGATGACCCGCGACGAGATAGCCCATCACGTTCAAATGCTCGATGACATTCGTGACGCTCGTACAGGGCGAGGTGCGCCGGCACCGGAGATTTCCGACATCTCGCTGCGTCGTGAACAGGCGCTACGCGTCCGGGAGAGGGATGCGCAAGCACCGGCCAACGGGGCGTCTGCGGATGCGCGGCCGGCGCCGGAGCACGGCTTGCGCGACGTCCTCCGGTCAATGACCCGTGACGTGCCGAACCTCGGTGGCCGCTTCCCCGATCCGGTCGCCGTGGAAATCGTCGCGTCGCGTCATCTGCCGGCGCTCGAGGCCAGGCTTCGCTCGCACGGGATGACTCACCTGACACCGCTGGACGCCGGCGCGTCGTCGGTCGTGCTGGCGGCCGACGACAAGCATGTGGTGCGGCTCGGTACCGGCGATCTTGCCGTTCGGCCAAAAATTCCAGAGGTCTTGCAGCCGGTGGCGAGCGGCACCGAAGGCAATCTGCGATACGAAATCATGCCCCGCGCCGAAATGCGAGGCGTGACATCGGCCGACGTCGCGCGCACCGCCGATGCGCTTCGTCAGCGCGGTTACCACTGGGGCGATCAGGGCGTCGACAATCTGGGCATCGTGGACGGTCGTGTGGTAGTCGTCGATCCGGGTGGCATAGAGCCGGTACGCGAACGGGCCATTCTGCCGCCTGCACACCAACCGAATCAGGCGAAGACGGAGGTCGAAGTCGATACGGCGCGCGCGCCGCGCCGGCGTACCGTTGACCACGCACGCGACGCGGAGCGCGGCCGTGCGTTCGACACGCTGGGCCGTGACCAGGCGCTCGCCCTCTTCCCCGAGCTCGACGCGGCCTACCACCACCTCGAAACGCGGACCTCGATCAGCACGATTCCCCACAGCGAAATCGAACGCGCCAACCTGTCCGAGCAGATCCATCGCGGCCAGCTACCCGAGGGTGACGTGCCGGACGATGTTTCGCGCCGGGCGATCGGCCTGGCCGGCGATCACCACAACCTGATTTTGCGCGATGCGCAGCAGCTGGAGCGCCACTACCGCGGCGAGGTGCTCGCCAACTCGACGCACCACTCGTTGGTCAAGATCGGTCAGACCGTCGGCATCGTCTATCCGCGCGATCGATTGTCCCGCGACCTGGAGGTCGGCGAGCAGGTCGCGATTCAGTATTCGCCAGATAGCGCGCTGCACCAGGTCAAGGAGCGCGATCACGAAGCAGAACGCGCAGACCGATCACACGACCACCAGCTTTCTATCGAGCGATAGGGGCCGCCATGTCAATTTTCAATCGCCCCCGCCGTGCGCGTCCCGTTCCACATTTTACGCGGCTCTATCTGGCCGAACGTCGACACATTCGCCGTCGGCTGTGGACCAGTCCGAGACTGCTGCGTACCGAAGCCGATTGGGCGACACGTTACGTCGTGCAGTGGCTCGCGCTGTGCTGGTTGGCATGGGCTCCGGCGTTGTTGCTCTGGGGGCGACTGATCTCCAACGGATTCCACCTGGACTACCCGCTCGTCGTCGAGCCGCGCGCGTCGCTGCCGATGTACGCGTGCGCCGGCCTCGTCGCTTCGCTGTTCTACGCATGGTGGCGACCGTACATCAGCTACGTCGAATTGCAGGTCAGGCGCCACATGGACGACTGGTACCGCGCTGCATGTGAAGCAGAGCGATCCGGCCGCCTGTATTAGTCCAGCAACGAATCACCGCCATTTTTGACTGTTGATCACACCAAGAGGAAGACCATGAAATTCACGAAGAACACGCTCCTGATCGTCGCCTTGTCGGCCACTGCGTTACTTGTCGGTTGCGCGACCACTGGCAACGAGCACCTCGAAACCGCGACGCAATCAAGCGTTCAGGCCCAAATCCAGCAGGGCAAGAGCACGAAGCAGGATGTTCAGGATGCTTTCGGTTCACCGAACAAGACCACGTTCACCGATTCGGGTCTCGAGATCTGGACATACGAGCTGGCGCACGCCACGCCGCACGCTATCAACTTCGTGCCGATCGTCGGTGCGTTTGCACATGGCGCTGACGTGCGGAAGAAGACATTGACCGTGCTGTTCGACGACAGCGGCGTCGTCAAGAAATACACGTTTGCCGAGACCACCGACGTGGCCAAGGGAGGCATCGGCCAGTAAGTGCCACCACTGAATTGATCCCCGGAAGTGTGTATACCCATTTCGCACTTCCTTTGGCGCCAGCCGGTGAGCCCGGCTGGCCTTTTTTCCCTAAATCGTGTTTCTGTTAAGGCACCCGCAATGAATCGATATCGCGCATCTTTCGCCGAGCGCCGGCGAGCCGCCGCCTCGATCACATGGCCTGACGGCACGCTGATCCTGGCCAATCCTGATCCCGGTGCTCAACGCAAGCTGAAAGGCGTGGCGGTCGCGATGGTGACGGCGGCTTGCCTGTTCTCCATCACCGGCACGAACGGGCCCTTGCTGTCTTGGGCTCGCTCGCGCGACTACCTCGACATGCGACCTGCGATGGAGTCCGCGTTTAAAGGCGGGAATCGTTCTGCCGGTACGTGGCTTGCCGTTCATTTCAATCGGGACTATCCGGGTTTGCTTCAGGCGGAGTCGAAAGCCGGCGAGCCGACAGCGATGTACCTGGTTGCTCGTACGCGCCTGCAAAAGCACGTGGATTTAGGCGGTCCGATGGCAGTGGCCGATGCGGATCGGGAGATCGGTATGCGACTCATGCGTCAAGCCGCTGCGGCCGGCAGTCAGGACGCCCTGCGTTATTTGATCAGCGTGTCGACGAACTGAACGCCACGATGGAATCCGACAAACACCCGGCATGTAATGGAGATAGCTGTATGCATTTGCGTCCCCTCCCTCACCCTCCCGTTCATCGTCGACATGTGGGAATCATGCTCGCGGTGTTGGCGCTCGTTACCTGGCTGTTGATTGCGCCCATTGCTTACGTTGATGCGCTCGGGTTCTGGAATAGCACGGAACCCTTGTTCATCGCGACGCTTGTTACGACGTTAATGTTCTTGCCGGCTTTACGTTCGACGCGCACGCGACCGGGAACATGGAGCGCACTCCGTCGTGCGCAACGCGGTTTGCGCAGTTTCGGCATGTTTGTCTATCTGATTTGCATGCTGTTGATGATCGTGATCGTCTGGAACTTCGATTCGCCGGCGGCCGAATTGATGGAATCGGTTTTCGATTTGTGTTTCGACGGGATGGTCGCGGGCGCGACGCTGTACTTCTGGAGCTTACTGGCGCTGCCCGTCTTGCATGGGCTCGCTCGCGCCGAATTGGCGTGGAAGCTGCGAGGCGCATGATGACTGCTCGAACCCGAGTTCTACGCCGTGTCGGCGTGGCCGTGTCGCTGGCATTGCTTGCATGGATCCTGAGCGGTGTCCTCGCTTGCCCGGCACACGCCGAGCAGTTTCTCTCGCCGGAGCAAGCGTTCCGCGTTCGCATGACCGAAGAACCTGGCGCGGTTGTCCTCCATTTTGCGATCGCCGACGGCTATCGACTTTACGGCGATCGCTTCCGGGTCGCGAGTGATGACGGTCGGGCGCACCTCGGTGCAATTCAGCACGGCACTGGCAAGGTCGTCGCTGATCCGAGCGCAGGACATCCGGTGGAGGTGTTCGAGCGCGAAGTGACGTTGCGTGTGCCGGTCAATGCTCGCGAGATGTTCGGCCTTACGGTGACTTATCAAGGCTGTGCAATCAACCAGATCTGCTATCCGCCGATGCAGCGGACTTTTCCGGTGATTGCTGCTGCACTGCTGTCGCCGTCGGAGGCGTCGCGATGACGGTCGCCCTTTCTCCCTTCGCGCGGGCACTCAAGGTGCGTTTCCAGTACGCCTATGCGGTCTGTACGACAGACCCCGGTTCGCCAGAGTGGTTCAGCCACCACCATGCGGCTCAGCACCACGCGATAGCACCCACTCGAGCGTCCGTTGGCGTCCACGATGGGGAATTCCCTCCCCTGACTGCCGATATCCCGATGCTGCGCGACGCCTTCGAGGGTGCCGTGCTCGAGATTCACCAAAGGCAGCACCGTCGGATCGACGGCGATGTTGCCGAAACAAACCCCTCTGTTCCCGGAATCTTGGCGGAGGACAGGAACAGAGGGCTCCAGGTCCTGCGCGAGCGCAGGCGTAAACGTCCCGTAGACCGGGCACTCGTTGTTAAGCGGGGATTGTAATGAAATTTTCGAAAAGCCCTACACCAAGTGGTTTATCGATCGCGATCGCTGCGGCGCTCGCATCGATGGCTGGTCCTGCGCATGCTCAGACGTCCGGAGACGGCGCGATTGCAAACGGGAATGGTGCCGTTGCCTCTGGCGATTACTCCGTTGCGATCGGCACGGCGGTTACCTCTGCCGGTCCTCGATCGTTGAGCTTTGGTTACGCGTCCACGGCGGCCGGAGCCGATTCGATCGTACTCGGTACTTCGAGCACGGCGCAGACCAATGCGGTTGCGATCGGTAATACGACGGTGGCCAGTACGAATGCAACGGCAATGGGGTCCGCCGCCACAGCTGCGGGTAATGGTTCCGTCGCGATCGGAAACGGCGCCGTCGCCAACAATTCGCAAGATGTCGCAATCGGCTCAGGATCCACCACGGGCGCCACGCACTCGCTTAGTAGCTTCGGTATTGCTGGTCAGAGCTACTCGGTGGCGGGATCAACGTCCAACGGGGTGGTGAGTTTCGGCGCTCCGCAAAATCCGAGGCAACTGACTAATGTTGCCGCCGGCACCGTTAGTGCAACAAGCCTTGACGCCATTAACGGATCCGAGCTCTATCAAATGGGACAGGCAGTTGGCAGTCTCTCGACGTCGACGAGTCAGTCCGTGACGTCGCTGTCGACTGCGACCGCGAACAATGCCACGGGAGTTGCCGGCGTATCTTCCGGGCTCGCCGCGCTGTCCACGACCGCCTCACAATCTTTAGCGTCGCTATCGACAGGGCTTGCGAGCAATACGGCCAACGTCACGAGCCTGTCGAGCAGCGTAGCCTCACGAGTAGGCTCGCTCTCAACCAGCGTGGCCAGCTCTGGTACGGCGGTGGCCAGCTTATCGACCGGTATTGCGCAGTCGGGGGCGTCGCTGTCAACCGGCCTGGCAAGCAACACGGCTGGCATCACGAGCCTGTCGAGCAGCACGGCATCAGGCATTGGTTCGCTCTCAACTGGTCTGTCCGATATCGGCACGACGGTCACGAGCTTGTCGACGAGCACAGCTGCTGGGTTCTCTTCGCTGTCGACATCGACCGCTCAAACGGTCAGCAGCCTGTCCACCGGGACGGCCGGCGCGATTGGGTCGTTGTCGACCGGAACCGCGCAGTCTGTCACGTCGCTGTCAACGGGCCTCGCCAGCAACACGGCCAGCGTCACCAGTTTGTCGAGCAGCGCGGCGTCAGGCTTTGGATCGCTCTCGACCGGGCTGTCCGACATCGGCGCGACGGTTGCGAGCTTGTCGACGAACGCCGCTGCAGGGTTCGTGTCGTTGTCGACGTCGACCGCTCAAAATATCAGCAGCCTGTCGACTGGCATGGCCAGCGCGATAGGTTCGTTGTCGACCGGGACCGCGCAGTCTGTCACATCGCTGGCGACGGGGCTCGCCAGCAACACGGCCAGCATCACGAGCCTGTCGAGTAGCACGGCATCGGGCTTTGGTTCGCTCTCAACTGGTCTGTCCGATATCGGCACGACGGTCACGAGCCTGTCCACGAACACCGCAGCCGGGTTCGCATCGCTGTCGACGTCGACGGCCCAAACGATCGGAAGTCTTTCCACGGGAACGTCGAGCGCGATCGCGTCGCTGTCGATAACGACAAGCCGATCGATCTCGTCTCTTTCGACTGGTCTGGCTGGCGATGGCGCGATACTCTCGGCAATGCAGTCCGGTCTGGCTGCAGGGACCGTCGGTCTGGTTCAGCAAGCAGGCGGTGCCGGCACGGGCGCGATCACAATCGGCGCCAGTACCGGCGGTACGGTGCTCAACGTCGCCGGCAACGCGGGCGCGCGGCAGGTCAAGGGTGTGGCTGCAGGCACAGACGCTACCGACGCGGTCGACCTGCAGCAGCTGCAGAGCGTGGCGGCTCAGACAGGCGCAATCGGCTCGAGCGCGGTGGTCTACGACGATGTGTCCCACACGCGCATCACCTTTGATGCGGCGGGTGTGCCAGTCACTTTGACCAACCTCGCTGACGGCTCCGTGGACGCCGGCAGCACGGACGCGATCACCGGCCGGCAACTCTATGCCGTGCAGCAGGCGACGAATGCCAACAGCGGTTCGATCGCCGCACTGTCTACTTCAACGCAGGCGGTCACATCGTCGCTTTCGACGGGCGCGGTTAATAGTGCGACCTTGTTCGGAAGCTTTTCAACCAGCACGGCTGCCACTTTCTCGCTCCTGTCGACTGGCTTGTCCTCGACCAACGTCAGCGTGTCGTCTCTCACGTCGAGTCTGGCGGCAGGAACCGTCGGGTTGGTCCAGCAGACCGGCGGGACCGGCAGTGGCCCGATCACGGTCGGGGCCAACACCGGCGGTACGGCCCTCGACGTGGCCGGCACATCCGGCCCGCGTCAGGTTAAGGGCGTTGCCGCGGGCACCGACGGCACCGATGCGGTCAACCTGCAGCAGCTGCAGAGCGTGGCGGGCCAGACGGGCGCGATCGGCGCGAGCGCGGTTAGCTATGACGACGCGTCGCATACCCGCGTCACGCTCGGCGCATCAGGTTCGCCCGTGACCCTGACCAACCTCGCGGACGCCTCGTTAAGCGCGAGCAGCACCGACGCTGTGACGGGGCGGCAGCTCTATGCTGCCCAGCAGGCGACGAACGCAAACGTCGGCGCGATCGCTGCACTGTCCACGTCAACGCTGGCGGCAGCGTCCTCGCTTTCCACCGGCATGGCCAGCAACGTCGTCTCGATCACGAGCCTGTCGACTAGCACGACCACGGCGCTTTCTTCCCTCTCGACCGGCGTCTCCCATGGCCTGGCATCGCTGTCGACCGGCTTGTCCTCGGCCAACGCCGGCGTATCAGCCCTCGCGTCCAGTCTTGCGGTCGGGACAGTCGGGCTGGTTCAGCAGTCCGGCGGTGCCGGCACCGGCACGATTACGATCGGCGCCAGTACGGCAGGATCTGCCGTTGACGTCACCGGTATCGCTGGCGCGCGGCAGATCAAGGGCGTAGCCGCCGGCACGAGCGCCACCGACGCAGTCAACTTCCAGCAACTGCAGGGCGTAACGGCCGCTGTAGGTGCCGTGGGTGCCGGCGCAGTCTCCTATGATGACCCGACGCATTCGCGCGTCACGCTCGGCGCCCCCAGCACAGGATCGCCCGTCCTGCTCACCAACGTCGCAGACGCGGCACTGACGGCCACCAGCACGGACGCCGTGTCTGGTCGGCAGCTCTACACCGCCAACCAGGCGATCAGCACCAACGCGATCTCGATCGCAACGCTGTCGACGTCGACGGGCTTCGCCGTGTCCTCGTTGTCCACCAGCGTCGCCAACGGCGGGGCGACGCTCGCCGCGCTGCAGTCGGGGCTAGCGGCCGGCACGATTGGGCTGGTGCAGCAAGCCGGCGGTTCCGGCGCCGGCACGATCGCGATCGGCGCCAGCACCGGGGGTACGGCGCTTGACATCGCCGGCACCGCCGGCGCGCGCCAGGTCAAAGGCGTGGCCGCCGGGACTGACGCTACCGATGCGGTCAATCTCCAGCAGCTGCAGGGCGTGGCATCTCAGGCCGGGGCGCTCGGCGCGAGCGCGGTCGTCTACGACGATCCCTCGCATACGCGCGTCACCTTCGGTGCGGCGGGTGCGCCTGTCACCTTGACCAACGTTGCTGATGCGGCCTTGACGGCGAACAGCACTGACGCGGTCTCGGGACGGCAACTGTACGCGACGAACCAGAGCGTCTCCGCCCTGGCTGGCCAGCTCGCAACGGGTACCGTCGGGATCGTGCAACAACGCGGCGGCTCGAGCGCCGGCGCGATTACGATCGGTGCCGGCACAGGCGGCGCCAACATCGACGTCAGCGGTCTTGCCGGCGCGCGCCGCATCTCCGGCGTGGCAGCGGGTGTGAACGTCAACGACGCGGTCAATGTCGGCCAGTTGAACCAGGTTATCGGTACGGTCAATACGATCGCCGGTAACGCGCTGTCTTACGACGGTCCCACGAAGCTCAGCGTGACGCTTGGAGGGCTCGGAGCCGGGGCGGGGGTCACCATCCATAACTTGGCGCCCGGAGCGTTATCAGCAACCAGCGCGGATGCGGTCAACGGAGCTCAGCTCTTTGCAACGAATGCGAACGTCGCCGCCAATAGCAGCGCGATCGATGCACTTTCCTCCCGACTTGGCGCGATCCTTCCGTCGAGGTTCAGCCAGAACTTCCCCGAGCCCGGCCAGGGCAGCCTCAAATATGCCGCCTTCAACAGCACCGGTTCCGGCTCAGTTGCAACCGGCGCGGATGCTACGGCTATCGGCAGCAATGCAGTGGCCACCGGCGATCGCAGTGTTGCACTCGGTGTGGGTGCCATTGCCCAAGGCAGCGGCTCGATCGCGGTGGGCAGCGGTGCCAACGCAACCGGCGCCAATGCGGTTGCGCTGGGGGCTGGCTCAGTGGCCGACCGAGACGATTCGGTGTCGATCGGCAATTCGGCAACAGGTACGACGCGAACACTGGCCAATGTCTCGGCGGGCACGGCCCCGACTGATGCCGTCAACGTCCAGCAGCTGAACGACTCGGTGACGAACCTGAGCAATCGCATCGAACACGACCGACGTGACGCCAACGGCGGCATCGCGGCGGCTGTCGCGATCGCCAGTCTGCCCCAGGCGCCGGCGCCGGGAAAGAGCATGGTGGCCATCGGGGGCGGGACATACGGCGGGCAGTCCGCCATGGCCCTCGGCATTTCAACGTATGCCGGCCACTGGATTCTGAGGGCGAACGGCTCCACCGATACGCGCGGCACCGTGGCCGCTGGCGTAGGCGCGGGATTCGTCTGGTAACCAAGGAGACCACCGTGAATTCAAAACTTCCTGCTGGACTGGACGAGGCGACCGGCATCGGTTTGCGCAATC
The DNA here is from genome assembly GCF_005502655.1 of Burkholderia sp. 4NA327C6. Classification (NCBI taxonomy): domain Bacteria; kingdom Pseudomonadati; phylum Pseudomonadota; class Betaproteobacteria; order Burkholderiales; family Burkholderiaceae; genus Burkholderia; species Burkholderia sp. 4NA327C6. The sequence goes on from NZ_SCNZ01000067.1 coordinate 29,534, forward strand.
CCGACGTGCCGATCGCTTTCGAGCGCGCGCTGCAGGCACGCGTCGACTACGCACTGGCGATCTGCACCACTGATGAAGGATCCGAAGCACGGGACGCACTCCTGAAACGGGCACGCTATGGGGCGAGCGATCTTGGCCGAGACCTCGTCCTGGTCGGGGCCGACGATCTCGGTTGCTCGCCGTTGCTCGCCGACGTGCCTGTGTTGCGAGACGCGTTCGAAAGTGCCGTCAACTGGGCCCATGTCGACCAAGCCAACGCGGAAGCTGAGCTGGCTGAGGCCTTGGCTGAAGCCGAGAACGAGCTGGCGCGAGAGAAAGCGGCCGACGAGCGACGTGCCAAAACGAAGGCGGCAATCGAAGCCGGCGATTGGCCGGCGCTGGATCTTCCAACGCCCGAAGCGTTCGTGCACGCGCTGACCGCGGGCAAATCGGTCGACGTCGACGGCCACTCGTTCGACTTCGTCAGCGGCGAAGGTCTGTGGTGTACGAATCCGTATGGCGTCGATGCCTATTTCGGAGACGCCATACCGTCGGTTACCTACGCCCGTGAACTGCTCGGTGCGATCGCGCTCGGCACCGTATTCGGCGACGTCCCGCCCGACAGCGATTGAGCCACCCCATCCCCCATACCGGAGCTACCCATGACCGATCAGGTGTTTCGAAGTGGCAAACCCGTGACCGCACACAGCATCGTGTCGGCGGCGATCGCCGGCGACATGACGGCCGACGAGGCCGTGGAACTCGTCCAGTTGTTGATCGAGGCCCGCGCGCGCGGCCTGGATGTCCGAGAGGCGGAGCCCCGCTCTGCCAAAGCGCCCTCGAGGGGCTTGGCGAAGCGCTCAGCCGCCGTTTAAACCAGGAGATCTGGCATGCAGAACTTTGAATTGGACGGGTTGGAATATGAGGCGGGAAGCAATAGTTTCCTTGCGAAACTGCCAGCTGCGCACGAGGCGAAGACACGTCCGCTCTGCCTGTGCTCGACCCCGCCGATTCCGATGTACATCGCACGCTTCGAGGGGCGCTATCAGGTCAAGCGTATGCCCGGTACCGGCGCGAAGCACAAGCTCGGCTGCGACTCGTACGAAACCCCGCCCGGCCTGAGCGGTTATGGCGATGTAGAGGGGGCGGCCATCGTCGAGGATCCGGAGTCCGGGGAGGTCACCCTCAAGTTCGGTTTCGCGTTGGCGAAAGGCGCGGCGCGGGAGATGCCGGAGCCCTCTGGCGACGAGCCTGACAGCATCAAGACGGATGGCAAGAAGTTGACCTTGCGGGGCTTGCTGCACTACCTCTGGGAACAGGCCGGCCTGAATCGCTGGTCGCCGGCCATGGCCGGCAAGCGGAACTGGTCGGTGGTCCGCAAGTATTTGCTGTTGGCCGCTGCGGGCAAGAACGCGAAGAAGATGAGCCTCGAGGACATGCTGTACGTCCCCGAGATGTTCGTCGGCGACCAGAAGGACCGCATCGCCCAGCGACGCACGGAGCATCTCGCCCGGATCTCTGTTTCCGAGTCCGGGAAGCCGCACTTCGTGCTGGTGATCGGTGAGCTCAAAGAAATCGCGACCGCTCGCTTTGGCTTCAAGCTGGTCATTAAGCATCTACCCGACTATGGCCTGATGGTCGACGAGAAGACCAAGAAGCGGATCGAGAAAGTCTTCGCGTCGGAGCTCGAGATCTGGGCGGCCACGGAAGGCACCCACCTCATGGTCATCGCCACCGCGAGCCTGTCAGCGGCCGGTATCGCCACCGTCCAGGAAGTGTCGATGATGCTGACCAACGAATCGTGGATCCCGTTCGAATCGCTCGCCGATATCGCGCTGCTGAAGGTCTTGGCCACCCGTCGGTACCAGAAGTGCCTGCGGTACAACCAGACCGCGAAGCATCCAATCGCCACGGCGTTGTTGACCGACGCCGAGCGCGGTACGGCGCTCTACGTTGTGCCGGCCGACGTGTCGTCCGCCTACCAGTCCGAGCTCGACGCGCTTATCGCGGAGTCGGAGCTGGATTCATGGATCTGGCGGCCGGGGACCGAAGTGATGCCCCCGCTTCCCCTGACCGCCTTCGACGCGGCGCGCAAGGCCCAACGGCCACCGCGGCCGCTCGCATCGGCACCGGCCACCAATGCCGTAGCGATACCGAGGCCCGCGACTGCGTGCGAGTCCGAAAACAGAACGCACGCGGCGGCTAAGGCGCCCAAAACGGTGCTGGATCCAACTCGGCTGTTCGCCGAGCCTCCGGTCGTCGATGAGCCGCCCCCGATGTTCGATGAAGAGCCGCCCTATACCGATGAGGATCGTCCGGCGAACTGGTTGTGAGTGCAACTGGTTATGGAATCGCCCAGTTCCGCTGGACTGAAAGCGATTCTTTTGGAATGTTGTGTATCGCTAACGAATACGGAGGAGTGGGTAGGCAAACCAAAAAAAACGCCCCGAGTGCAATCGGGGCGCGACCAAGATGACGTACGACAGGGACCTTCAGCGTCGCAGGCGTCAAACCAGAAAGTTCGGATTCTAGAACAGAAGCGTGCCCTGTCAAGCGTCATCTATGTGACAGCAGCTTAACGAATCAGCACATCAGATGATGATCCAGAAGAACATTGGCCGAATTGCCGGTGAGGCATTGAAAACAGATGCAACGGCGCTGCCGCTCCGCTCCGTGGTAGCGGCCGGCGTCGACCCTGATATCCAAAATTCGAGGGTATCGGGTAAGGACTGAGCCAGCTCATGACTCGGCTGATTCCCGGTACGTCGCCGATTCTGGCGCACGCTCCGATGAATCCGACCTGTCCAGCCGCCAGCGACGACTGGATGGCTGCGCCTACGCACGCCCCCAGTCGACGCATGGCGCTGCCTGCGCGCGTTTGGCCGGCGGATATTCCGTGTCCGGCGCCGGCGAACAGCCCTCGGCTGCTGCGCGAGTTGAAGTTGCGCCTCGGCCGATATCTCGAAACGCCGCAGGCCTGGTTGCCGGCCCTGAACGCGGCCAACGGAAGCCGCCGCCAGCAGCGCAGCGAGCGCCGCATCGCGTGCGTGCAGCTGGTGCGAGCGCTCGTCAAATTTTGTGACGTCTCGACGTTGCGTATCGCAGTGCCGGCGCAGAGCGGCTGGGTGGATTTCACCCTGCCTTACCTGGCCGAGCAGGCGGGTCTCTCGGTGCGCCGTGCCGAGCGCGCGCTGCGCGACCTGGTCACCGCACGGCTGGTGAAGAGCCGGCCACAATGCGAGGTTGAGGTCAGCGACGAAGGGCCGCGCTATCGCGGGTTGGCGGCGATTCGATACGTCACGCCCGCGTTATTCGAACAATTCGGCCTGGGCAAGTGGTTGCGGCACGAGCGCACACGTGCTCACCTGCGCATGCAGCGCCGGCGGGACGCCGCGCGCAAGCGGGAGCGGAAGGTAGGCGCCGGTGGGGGCCAACTGCTCGCGCAGCTCACCGACAAGCTTGCGGCCGCTCAGGCTAAGGCTGCCGCCCGAGGCACGCTCTCCGAGAGTGATCGTCGCGCGGAGCTCGAGCGCGCGGTCATGATCCGCGCCGGCGAACTCAAAGCTACCTACCCCGACTGGGATCGCGATCGATGTTTCCGGGTCGCGCGTAGCCAGCTCGCTCTACCCGCATAGCACCTAGGCGGTTCCCTCTCTCTCCATCGCTACCGCGAGGCCTGCGCTCGTGCGAATCCTGGGCAATGGCGTTTGTCGCTGGTGTTTTGTAGCGGATGGGCGGGCTTGCAGCACCGATTCTAGCGACGCGGCGCTGTGCTAACACCTACAGCTGTGAATAAGTGCATTTATCTGTCGGGACGGCTTGCCGTTAAGTGTCGGGGCTTAGTCAGAACCTATCTCTACCTATACCCCATATCGACCCGCGGCAAGCCGCGGCTTCACGCGGGCCTTGCCCGCTTGCCCTGTTAACCCCACCGAACCATACACGCTGTCCTCCGGCAGGCCGTAAGCGCTACGGCGGCCGACGGCCGCCGCACCGCTAACGGCGCGACAAAAGATTTCGGGGCGCGTCAAAGCCGCGCCCCGAAATCAGCGCGCGCGGGTGCGCGCCCATCTGCCTGCCAGCAACATCGACGATCGTCGGCCGCATAGCCAGCAGCGAGGGGGGGGAATTCCTATACGCAACTAACGGTCAAGCGCGTTGCACCCACCCAAATTACCCTCTCGCGACTCCACACCTCGATGCCTACAAGAACCAGGGCCGCTCACAGCCAAGTGGGGATCCCCGCAATTCTGTTCGGCCCGCGCGTGACCGCGATACTCTGTCGAAAGGGCAACGTTTATGGGAAACGACGATGTGCTATTCGGCCAAGATCCAGGCGAACTATCGCGAGTACGTCCGACGCTACGGCGCCGACATGGACATCGACACATTCCGCCGCCTGTTCTTCGCGCGCGCGGCCGGGAACGACATCAAAATCCCGAAAGCGGTCGACGCAGCGTTTGCTGGTGTCGACGAAGAGATCACCGCCGCTATCGCCACATATCGTAGCCAGTGGACGCGGAAGCTGGAGACCGCTCTATTCGAGCAGCGAGCGCGGCTCGTCGCGGCCGAGAAAAAGCTCGCTGAGAAGATCACGAAGAAGGCCAGCGAAGACGTTCGGATCGCCACGAACAAGATCGATGCGGCAACGCGCGGGCTCGACGATCTTCGCCGGCAGGACCTGCAGGAGCGTGATTCCCGGATCTTCCCCGGCTGGTACGCACCCGTGCTGATCGAGCTCGACGGCAAACGCTTGGTCGTGCCGATGCGATACCGATGCAGGCTTCCGGGCTGGACCGAGGCAGACGAGAAGCTGAAGCCCGGAGTCTATAACGCGAGAATGAGCAGCCTTTCGACGGCCTGGCGTAAGGTCTTCGGCTTCACGCACGGCATCCTGCTCGCCGACGCCTTTTTCGAGCACGTCGACCGCGACGGCAAGGACGTGGTGCTGCGCTTCGATCCCACACCGCCGCAGCACATGCAGCTCGCCTGCTTGTGGACCCGCACCGAGATCCCCGGCTCGGACGACCTCTGGTCCTTCGCGGCGATCACCGATGATCCGCCGCCCGAAGTCGCAGCCGCCGGACACGATCGATGTATCGTGCCAATCAAATCCTCCAACGTAGACGCCTGGCTGGCGCCGGATCCGAGCCGGCGCGCGCAGCTGCGCGAGATCCTCGCCGACCGCGAGCGGCCGTACTACGAGCACCAGCTGGCCGCGTAGGCAGAAGGGGTTGATGGGTCGGAAAGCTGTGGCATACTGTATAAACGTACAGTGTTTTAGAAGCCGACCCCATGCACCCCGCTCTCGCCCATCCGGAAGCGATTCATCCGACCCTTTGGAAGGCGTCGCAACTGCCCCGTTCCGGCACGCGCGGCGTCGACACAGGCCATCCGGCGCTGACCGCCGAGTTGCCTGGCGGCGGCTGGCCGGCCGGCGCGCTGGTCGAACTGCTCGCGCAGCAGGCCGGCATCGGCGAGCTCCGGCTGCTCGCACCGGTGCTCGCGCGCGCGGCTGGCAAGCCGGTCGTGCTGATCCAGCCGCCGCATGCACTGCAGCCGCTCGCGCTCGCGTATTGGGGCGTCGAACCGTCCGGGTTCGTCACGCTGCCGGCGCCGCGCACGGCTGATGCGTTGTGGGCAGCCGAACAGGCGTTGCGCGCCGGCACCTGCGCCGCCGTGCTGCTCTGGCAGTCGCATGTCCGCACGGATGCTCTGCGCCGCCTGAACCTGGCCGCGCAGAGCGGATCTGCCCTCTTTTTCGTATTCCGGCCGGCGGCCGCCGCGCGCGACGCTTCGCCAGCACCCTTGCGGCTCGCGCTGGCGCCGAAGCGCGACGGTATCGACGTCACGTTCGTGAAGCGCCGCGGGCCGGCGCGCGACACGCCGCTATTCGTCCCCTTATCCCCATCGCCGATTTTGTTGAACCGCCATGCAAGTCTGGATCGGCGTGCATCTGCCGCACCTCA
>NZ_SCNZ01000068.1:0-35477 GCF_005502655.1 Burkholderia sp. 4NA327C6
TGCGCACTTTCCTCGATTCGCTCGATCTCGCCAAGGAGAAACTCATCCCCCATTGATGACTCGTTCTTTGTCGGCCCGACTACCTGTCAGATCAAGTCCCGGCTAATACAAATGATTTGTGCCAGGACGCCACGACCTTGAGAAAGTCGTAAACGTAAGTGTGCTTAATCTCTGTGTACGGATTTTGCTGAAGCTCAGTCAGCACCTTCAACATCGCATATTTTGGCATGAGGCCCTTGAGTGCAAACCACAGATTGACTGCGTCGTAGAGTTCCTGATTGAGTTTTGGAACGGTTTTGCCGTTGGAGGTCGAAGTCCCTCCACCGGTTCCGCCACCCGCTCCTCCGGAAGCCAGTGGAGGAGAGACGAATGGGTTGCTCAACGGCGGCAGCGGCACATTGGCGTGATTAGCACCAATTGCCTGCATCAAGGTCCGCAGCTCATGAGCACAGTGTTCGCCCATTGAGATTGCCCACTGGTGCGATGGATCAGTTTTTTCCGTTGCGAGAAATACAACCTGTACGTCCGTCAGTTCACCACAACACCCGTCGACGGTAACGCCTTCGGCAATCCGTGCGCGAGATATAGGAAGGAAGTCGTACTTGGTCAGATGTTCCTTTCTTTTCTCGTCACCACGGCAGTTCAAAGTAGGGGGTGTCCAAGGCATTTTCGTTCTCTAAATAGAAGGTACCGAGATATTGACCTGAGTGTTCGAGAATAATCTGCCGATGCCCCGCAGGACATCGATATCTTCCGAAAATTAGGGAAATATACCAATCCGTGGCTGCGTATGGGGGCGCGTCACGAAGCACACATGTTGGGGTGTCTGGATCAACATCCGCGGGCTGACCGAGTTTTAAGATCTGGCCAACTTCTGCTAGCGCTGACCGCAAGATTGTGTTCCTCGGCTGCGCGCCACTCTCCAGTCTTGCGATCTACTATCAACATACGTGTGTTGCCGCGCTTCGCGATGAGAGTGAGCCCGATCGAATCCGATTCGCTGTTCGGTTGAAACCCTGATTGATAGGCGACGATCGTCGAGAACGTGTCCGCGACGAGCTGGCGCGCCAACATTCGGGTGTCGTAGTCAAGTTGCTCGACGCCGTTCGCCAGTTCACGCCAGGGGTCTGCTGCGGCCGGCGCGACGTTCGATGCCGACGCGGCCAGATGGTGCTCAAACGAGTCGACGTAGTGGCGTTCGCTAGCGAGCTGGTTTGGGAGTTCGCGGACACGTCGCAAAACGGCTGCCGGAGCCTCACCATCATCGCCCAGCAACGCGCCCGTGACGAGGCGGAACGTCTCGCCGTCAACCTCGACAGCCTTCTCGCCGATCAGCATCCGGTTCGCCAGCAGCCGATAGATGTGGCTGGTTGCTGAGCGGCCTCTGTCGGTAATCTTGAGCCCGCGCTCGGCGAGTTCGCGCACGATCCGCACCGCACCATGCCCCTGCTTGAACATCTCGATGACGAGGCGCACTGCCACCGCTCGATCACCGGCCAGTTCGAACCCGCCGGCTTCAATTTCGCGCACCCAATGCGGGTCCTTCCCAACCCGGATCGGCGCGCGCCAAGTGCCGGATATCCAGCCTTGGCACTGCCGACGGATCGCCGCCTCCATGCGCTTGCTCTTCGTGTCCGATTTCTCGTGCGCGCGGATCATCCCCAGCAGGCTGTAAACGAGGTCCATCGGCCGCGCTTTGAGGCGCTCGCGGTTGTACTCGCGGCCGTCGCTGGCCGTCACGACCGTGATACCGGCTTTACAATCTGGGCGAGTTGCGCTTGCGCTTGCGCCTGCAGCGGCTCGGCTCGGCGCGGCTCAAGCGATCCAGACCCTCAACGATCAGTACGGACCCCCCCGGCACTTGGCCATCCTCGACGGCGCGTAGGAGCACCCCCAGCGCGCCTTGTCGCACGTGGCGCTGATGGTATGCCGACAGCCCTTCGTCCCGCAGTGATAGGGACGCATCAAGCTCCATCGCTTTGTCGGCCGCCCAACGTGCGGCGTACTCAAGCTGGCGATCGACGCTGCCGCCGGCTGCTTGTTTTGGGTCGCTGAACCGTAAATAGCTGTAAACTCTCGCTTTTGCTGCCACGCCCCACACTCCAGATGTCTCAGAAAATTTCACCGGCTCCCGCTCCGGCACCGCGTATAGGTATGGTATCCCTCGGGTGCCCGAAGGCGCTCGTCGACTCCGAACAGATCATCACGCAACTGCGCGCCGAAGGTTATGAAATCTCCGGCACCTACGACGGTGCCGACCTCGTCGTCGTGAACACCTGCGGTTTCATCGACGAAGCCGTGCAGGAAAGCCTCGACGCGATCGGCGAAGCGTTGACCGAGAACGGCAAGGTGATCGTCACCGGCTGTCTCGGCGCGAAGTCGAGCGCCAGCGGCTCGAACCTGATCGAGGAAGTCCACCCGAAGGTGCTCGCCGTCACCGGCCCGCACGCAGTGGGCGAAGTGATGCAGGCCGTGCATTCGCACCTGCCGAAGCCGCACGATCCGTTCACCGATCTCGTGCCCGCCGCCGGCATCAAGCTTACGCCGCGCCACTACGCATACCTGAAGATTTCCGAAGGTTGCAACCACCGATGCACGTTCTGCATCATCCCGTCGATGCGCGGCGACCTCGTGTCGCGCCCGGTCGCGGAAGTGATGCTGGAAGCCGAGAACCTGTTCAAGTCGGGCGTGAAGGAACTGCTCGTGATCTCGCAGGACACGAGCGCGTACGGCGTCGACGTGAAATACCGCACGGGCTTCTGGAACGGCAAGCCGATCAAGACGCGCATGACCGACCTGGTCGCCGCGCTCGGCGAACTCGCCGCGCAGTACGGCGCATGGGTGCGCCTGCACTACGTGTATCCGTATCCGAGCGTCGACGAAGTGATTCCGCTGATGGCCGAAGGCCCGTTCAAGGGCCACGTGCTGCCGTACCTCGACGTGCCGTTCCAGCACGCGCACCCGGAAGTGCTGAAGCGCATGAAGCGTCCGGCGAACGCCGAGAAGGTGCTCGAGCGCGTGCAGAAGTGGCGCGAGATCTGCCCGGACCTGACGATCCGCAGTACGTTCATCGCGGGCTTCCCCGGCGAGACGGAAGAGCAGTTCGAAACGCTGCTCGACTTCATCCGCGAGGCGGAACTCGATCGCGTCGGTTGCTTCGCGTATTCGCCGGTCGAAGGCGCGACCGCGAACGAACTCGACGGCGCGCTGCCGGATGAAGTCCGCGAGGCGCGCCGCGCGCGCTTCATGGAAGTCGCCGAGGAAGTGTCGGCGAACCGCATCCAGCGCAAGGTCGGCAAGACCCTCAAGGTGCTGATCGACGAAGTCAGCGACGAAGGCGGGATCGGCCGTACGGCGGCCGATGCGCCGGAGATCGACGGCGTCGTCTATGTCGAGCCGGCGGCGAAGGCATCGAAGCGCTACAAGGTCGGCGATTTCGTGTCCGTGAAGATCACGGGCGCCGACGGCCACGATCTGTGGGGCGAGGTGTAAGCGATGGCCGCCGCATTCCCGGAGATCCTCGCGCTCGGCGAGGCGATGATCGAGTTCAACCAGTCGCAGCCGGGCCGGCCTGAATTCCTGCAGGGCTTCGGCGGCGACACGTCGAACTTCTGCATCGCCGCGGCGCGCCAGGGCGCATCGACGGGCTTCGTGTCGGCGATCGGCGACGATCCGTTCGGTCGCCTGCTGGCCGACATGTGGCGCGCGGAAAACGTCGACACGACGTACGTGCGCGTCGACCGCACGGCGCCGACCGGCGTGTATTTCGTCACGCACGGCGCCGATGGTCACCAGTTCGACTACCTGCGTGCGGGCTCGGCTGCGAGCCGCTATGCAACAGGTGATCTGCCGCTCGATGCACTGGCCGCCGCGAAGGCGGTGCACCTGTCGGGCATCAGCCTCGCGATCAGCACGGCTGCGTGCGATGCCGCATTCGCGGCGACTGACCACGCTCGCCGCCACGGCGCGAAGGTCAGCTTCGACACGAACCTGCGCCTGAAGCTGTGGCCGCTGCCGCGCGCCCGCGCGGTGATGCGTGAGGCGCTGCGCCAGACGGATATCTGCCTGCCCAGCTGGGACGACGTGACGGCACTGACGGGCGCGAACGATCGCGACGCGATCGTCGATGCGATGCTCGAACACGGGCCGCAGGTCGTCGCGCTGAAGCTCGGCAAGGAAGGCGCTTACGTGGCGACGCCGAACGAGCGGCGCGTCGTGCCGGGCTTCGCCGTTCAGGCTGTCGATGCGACGGGCGCGGGCGACTGCTTCGGCGGCGCTTTCGTCGCGCGGATCGTCGCGGGCGACGATCCGTTCGCGGCGGCGCGTTATGCGAACGCCGCGGCGGCGCTGTCGACGACGGGCTACGGCGCGGTCGCGCCGATTCCGCACCGCGATGCGGTGGAGCGCCTGATGCAGGGCTGACGCGGCATGCGCACGCCGGGCACGGCAATGCGCTCGTGACGATGTGCATTGGCGGCGGGCAGGGCATCGCCGCGATTTTCGAGCGAATCTGAAGCAAGGAGCAACACAAGGTGGGTCGATATTCGCAATGGCAACGGGCGCTCGTCGTCGCGGGCGCACTGGCGGCGGGCACGGCGATGCCGGGCGCCGTCGCCGCGCAGGCCGTCGCGCCGGGCGCGCAGCAGGATGAACCGGCAATGGCGCGGCCGCTGAAGCCGAATCCCGAGTTCGCCCGCCTGCCGCGCTACGAAGGCACGCTCGGTGACCGGCCGATCGTCGTGCATCTCGGCCCGAAGACGGACGAGGAAGGCGTGCACGGCGAATACCAGTTCGCCGATACGGGCGAGGTCGTGCTGCTCGCGGGCGATCGCGACGGCGACACGCTGGAAATCGAGGAATCGAACGACGGCACGAACATCACGGGCGTGTGGATCGGCCGCTTCGACGCGACAGGTGCCCTGAAGGCCGACCGGATGAATTCGGACGAGTCGGATCCGCAGCCCGTCGTGCTGCGTCTCGCGCCGGGCAAGCGCGCGGCGCTGCAGGTGCGTGACGGCCGCGTGCAGGAAATCGAGACGGTGGGCGGCATCGTCAATCTGCGCACCGACGACTGAACCCGCGCTGGCTCGGTGCGCGCGGCGCGCATTGTACCGGGCCAATTGCGCCGATTTTGGCTAATCTAGCTGCATATTCCGCAACCGAACGGCCTCGTGCCCGGCTTCCAGTCATGACTGCATCCACTCCCAAGCGCGCACTGCAAACCCGCATCGTTCAACCCGACGACGTGATCCCGGAAGGCTTCCGTTCGTTCGTGCCGCCGGTCGCGCGCGCGTCGACGGTCGTGTTTCCCGATCTCGCGACGATGCGTGCGCTCGTCTGGCACAACGACAACCAATGGCGCTACGGGCTGCACGCCACGCCGACGTCGCTCGCGCTCGCGCAGCGGCTCGCCGAGATCGAGGGTGGCTCGCACGCGCTGCTGCAGCCGTCGGGTCTCGCGGCGATCATGAACGTCTACTTCGGGATCGTGAAAGCCGGCGACGACGTGCTGATTCCGCACAACGTGTACGGGCCGAACGCCGATTTCGGCAACTGGCTCGCGAAGGATTTCGGCATCACCGCGCGCTTCTACGATCCGCTGATCGGCGCCGGCATCGCCGACCTGATCCAGCCGAATACGCGGCTGATCTGGATCGAGGCGCCCGGCTCGGTGACGATGGAAGTGCCGGACGTGCAGGCGATCACGGCGGCCGCGAAGGCGCGCGGCATCGTTACCGCGATCGACAACACCTTTTCGGCCGGGCTCGCGTTCAAGCCGTTCGAACATGGCGTCGACATCTCGGTGCAGGCGCTGACCAAATACCAGTCGGGCGGCAGCGACGTGCTGATGGGCGCGACGATCACCGTGAATGCGGAACTGCACGCGAAGCTGAAGCTCGCGCGGATGCGCTGCGGCGTCGGCGTGTCGGTCGACGATTGCTCGCTCGTGCTGCGCAGCCTGCCGAGCATGCAGGTGCGTTTCGACGCGCACAGCAAGAGCGCGCTTGCGCTCGCGCAATGGCTGAAGGCGCGGCCGGAGATCGCGGCGGTATTGCACCCGCAGATCGCCGATTGCCCGGGGCACGCGTCGTTCATGCGCGACTTCACCGGCGCGGGCGGGTTGTTCTCGGTGGTGTTCGACGAACGCTACAGCGCGGAGCAGGTCGACCGCTTCGTCGAGTCGCTCGAGCTGTTCGCAATCGGCTGGAGCTGGGGCGGCGCGTGCAGCCTCGCGATGCCTTACGACGTCGCGTCGATGCGTCCGGACTGGGCGCATCGCGGCACGCTGGTGCGTTTCTATGTCGGCCTGGAAGACGAAGCCGACCTGCGCGCGGACATCGAGCGCGCGATGCAGGCCGCACTGGGCTGATCGCCAGCCGATCACGGCCTTCGGAAAAACAAAACGCCGGCGCGATGTTGGATCGCGCCGGCGTTTTTCATTTCGGATTCCGCGGGATCAGAACAGCCGCAGCAGCCCGTCGAGGCCGACGTGATCGAACGCGACCGTCGCCGCATCGCGCACGACGGGCTTCGCGTGGTATGCGACCGACAGCCCGGCCTCGGCCATCATCTTCAGGTCGTTCGACCCGTCTCCCATCGCGATCGCACGGCTCGGCTCGAGGCCGAGCGACGCGCACGTCTCGCGCAGCAGGCGCGCCTTCACGTCGGCGTTGACGATCTCGCCGAGCACCTTGCCGGTCAGCTTGCCGTCGACGATCTCGAGCGTGTTCGCATGCGCGTAGTCGAGGCCGAGGCGGGCCTTCAGCCGTTCGGTGAAGAACGTGAAGCCGCCCGATACGAGCAGCGTCTTCATGCCGGCGGCCTTTACGCCGGCGAGCATCTTCTCGGCACCCGGCGACAGTTGCAGCCGCTCCTCGTACACGCGTTCCAGCGCATGCGCGTCGAGTCCGGCCAGCAGGGCGACCCGGCGCGTGAGGCTTTCGTTGAAGTCGCGGATCTCGCCGCGCATCGACGCTTCGGTGATCTCGGCGACCTGCGTTTTCAGCCCGCAGAAATCGGCGATTTCGTCGATGCACTCGATCGTGATCAGCGTCGAATCCATGTCCATCACGGCGAGCCCGAAATCGCCGAGCGAGAGGCCGGCCTCGACGAATGCGAAGTCGAGCGCGTGCGTGCCGCAGTAAGCATCGATGTCGAGGCGCTGCGCCGGGTTCGCGTTGTCGATCCGCAGCGCATGATCGTCGGTCTGCACGATGCGGGTACCGCGCGACAGCGCGAGCAGCGGGGTGTGATGGGCGTCCGACAGCGGCGCAAGACTCTGGATGACGAGGTTGTGGGTCATGACGGGATGGTTGGGAAGCGAATGAAATGCGTAGGCGGCCAACGGGCAGCCGCCTGCCGATGCGGGCCCCGTCCGGCGTCGGGCCCTTGCGTGGCGAACGCGCCATTGTAGCCGGTTGGCCGCACGCGGCGGTCAGGGGCGGATCGAAACCGCGTGCGGCGCGGCGGTCATTGCCCGTCCGCGCGATCCCAGTACGGCGGATCGCCGAAATGCGCGGCCAGGAACGCGATGAAGGCGAGCGTCTTCAGCGGCACGTGCGCGCGGCTCGGGTAGACGGCCCAGATCGCGATGTCTTCCGCGAACGGATAGTCGTCGAGCACCGTGACGAGCGCGCCGCTCGCGAGCAGCGGGCCGACGTCCCAGGTCGACTTGATCGCGATCCCGAAGCCGTCGACGAGCGCTTCGCGGATCGCCTCGCCGTTGCTCGCGACGAGCCGGCCGCCCACCCGCACGGTGAGCGGGCCTTGCGGCGTGGCGAACGACCAGTCGCGCTGGTCGCCGAGGATCACGCATTCGTGGTGCGCGAGGTCGGCCGGATGGCGCGGCGTGCCGTGTTCGGCGAGATACGCGGGCGAGCAGCACAGCACGCGGCGGTTCGTGGCGAGCTTGCGCGCGACGAGCGTCGAATCCTTCAGCGCGCCGAGGCGGATTGCGACGTCGTAGCCGTCGTCGACGAGGTCGACGATCTCGTCCGACAGCCGCAGGTCGAGCGACACGGACGGATAGCGGCGCAGGAACGCGGGAATCACCGGCGCGACATGCTGGCGGCCGAACGACGACGACATCGACACCTTCAGCCGCCCGTACGGCTCGGTGCGGCCGTGGCCGACCGACGCGCGCGCGGCATCGGCGGCCGACAGCAGCGTGTCGGCGTGCGCCATGAAGACTTCGCCGTCCTGCGTGAGGCTGATGCGGCGCGTGGTGCGGTGCAGCAGCCGCGCGCCGAGCTGGCGTTCGAGCTGCGCGATGCGCGCGCTTGCGACCGCGGCCGACACGCCGAATTCACGGCCGGCCGCGGTGACGTTCGCGAGCAGCGCCGCGCGCACGAACAGCGCGACGTCGAGCAGGTCGAGCGGCTTGTCGGGGGCCGGAATCGGGTCGGACGTCATTATTCTGAAATTCCTGAAAATGTTTCAGGAAATATAGCGCTTTTCTCGAAGGATCGGGTTGCCTACGATGACGTTCATGGGGCTGCGCCGCGGCCCACAGGATTTCCTGAAGGAGTGTCGTGATGAAAGCCGTTGGACTGACCCGTTATCTGCCGATCGACGACCCGCAAGCCCTGCTGGACGTGGAGCTGCCGCAGCCCGTGCCGGGCCCGCGCGACCTGCTCGTGAAGGTCGAGGCGATTTCCGTGAACCCGGTGGACTTCAAGGTGCGCGCGCCGAAGCCGCAGGTCGAGGACACGCCGCGTGTGCTCGGCTGGGACGCAGCCGGCACGGTGGTCGCGGTCGGCGCCGACGTCACGCTGTTCCGGCCCGGCGACGAAGTGTTCTACGCGGGCAGCATCACGCGGCCGGGCGCGAACAGCGAATTCCATACGGTCGACGAGCGGATCGCCGCGCTGAAGCCGCGCACGCTCGATTTCGCCGCATCCGCCGCACTGCCGCTCACCGCGCTGACCGCATGGGAAGCGCTGTTCGACCGGCTGCGTGTCTCGCCGCAGGGCGCGGACGCCGGCAAGTCGGTGCTGATCATCGGCGGCGCGGGTGGCGTGGGCTCGATCGCGATCCAGCTCGCGAAGACGCTCGGCAAACTGCACGTGATCGCGACCGCATCTCGGCCGGCGTCGGCCGAGTGGGTGCGCTCGCTGGGCGCGGACGCGGTGGTCGACCATTTCGGCGACCTGCCTGCGCAGCTGCGCGAGGCCGGGCATCCGAACGTCGACTACGTGCTGATTTTCAACGACACGGATCGTCACTTTCCTGCCGCTGCGGAGGTAATCCGGCCGCAGGGCGGCATTTGCACGATCGTCGAGAACGACAAGCCGGTGCCGGTCGAATTGCTGAAGGCGAAGAGTGCCGCGTTTCACTGGGAATTCATGTTCACGCGCGCGATGTTCGAGACGCCGGACATGATCGAACAGCACCGCATCCTCGGCGAAGTCGCGCGGCTCGTCGACGGCGGCACGCTGCGCACCACGGTCGGCGAGCAGCTCGGCACGATCAACGCCGCGAACGTGCGGCGCGCGCACCAGTTGCTCGAGGCCGGGCGCTCGATCGGCAAGCTCGTGCTGAGCGGCTTCTGAGCCGGCATCGCGCGTAAGGTTGCGGCGCCGCGAACGCAAGCGGGGTAACACCCGATGCGTTTGCGGCGCATTGCATGCCGCTTGGCGGTAGACTGGCAGCGCATCATGCATCGAAAACCGCGCGGCACGCGCGTGCCGCCGCATACCAAGGAGGTCAGCATGAGCCAACGCAGCTTGTCAGTCGCCGCATCGTGGTCGGTCGTGTTCGTGGCGGCGTGCGTCAGCGCGAGCGTATTCGCGGCGCCGCCGGTCAAGGGCAGCCTGAAGGGCGGCGGGACCGGACAGCTCGAATACACCGTCAAGGTCGACTCGAAGACCTTCGGCAATACGCAGGAGACCCGCAAGATCCGCTCGGGCGAGACGGACGACTTCAACTGGAAGTCGGTGCCGCCGAGCGGGGCGGTCGCGATGCCGGACGGTTGCCCGAATGCCGACAGCCTGCCGCGCGACGAGAACGGCGCGATGGTGCGCCAGACCCAGGTGCGGCTCGCGCCGTCGATCGACGCGAAGGGGATCGCCAACGTGCAGTTGAGCTTCCAGGCAGCCGCGCCGAAGGGCACGCGCAACGTGACGGCCGGGGGCAAGTCGCTGCAGTGCCCGGACGTCGTGTCGGTGAGCCAGGTGAAGTGGGTGTCGATCCCGACCAACGGCGGGTCGAAATCCGTCACGATGAGCGATGGCACGAAGGTGACGGTGTCGATCAAGCGTTGAACGGTACGCGCGGGCCGGCGTCGGACCAGGTGCGCGCGCAACGGATTCGATTTGCGGTACCACGCGGCGACACGTGACCGCTTCGTGTCGCCGTCACGATGCTTTCTCGCGACCTGCTTCAACGGCATGGCAGCCGTTCGTCGCTCGCCGTGCGACAGCATCGCAAAGCGGCCTGCGTGACGTCACGCGAATGTCACGCTATGCTCGCCCGCATCATCACCTTCCGGTCACGACATCCCGATGAAATACCGAATGCGCGCGCTGCTGTGTGCCCTTGCGTTCGTCGCCGCGCACGCGCACGCGGCCGACGACTGCGGTTTCGTGAAGAAAGTCGAGCTGCCGTCGCGGCAGCAGGTGGCGGTCGTGTCGAGCGGCGCGCTCGAACCGTGCTCGACCGGCAGCTACGCGGTGCGCGTGTATTCGACCGCGCATGCCGCCCCCGGCTTCGATACCGACGATTACGTGACAGGCACGCTGCATGCGCGTGACGGTACGGTCACCGATGCATTCACGGCCGACCTCGGTGCACGTGCGCCGCAGGCGCTCGTCGTGACGATGCGCTCGGCCGGCAGCGGCGGCTATGTCGGCGCGCAGGCCTATGTGACGACGCCGCGTGCGGTAAGGCTCGTCGCGTCGGTCGACGGGCTCGCGCCGGACGCGGACATCCCGGCTGCGTTGCGGCAGGCGCTCGGCAAGCGCCGCAGCGCGCGCTGACCGGCGAACCGCGCGAACGTATCGCGCGAGCGCGCCGCGTGTCAGTGCGCGCGTTCTTCGAGCCGCGCGGCGAGGAAGCGGTGATCGGCCGAGAACAGCCGGCGATAGGTCATCAGCACCGCGCCGACCGTGCCGAGCGCGGAGGCCGCGGCGATCAGGAACATGATCACGATCTGGTAGCGCACGGCCTGCAGCGGCGACTGGCCGGCCAGCACCTGGCCCGTCATCATCCCCGGCAGGCTCACGACGCCGACGACGGCCATCTGGTTCAGCGTCGGCAGCATGCCGGCGCGCACGGCCTGGCGTGCAGCGTCCTGCGCGGCTTCCCAGCGCGTCGCGCCGAGCGCCAGCGCGGTTTCGACGCGGTCTCGGCGCGCCGTGAGTTCTTCCATCATCCGCTCGACACCGAGCGACACGCCCGTGAGCGTATTGCCGAGAATCATCCCGAGGATCGGAATCGCGTATTGCGGCGCATACCAGGGGTGGATGCGGATCACGACGAACAGGCCGACCGCCGCGACGAACCAGCTGCTGAACCAGATCGACGCGATGCTGTCGATGCGCTGGCCGCGATACGTGCGCTTGCCGCGCCCCGCGCCGGCGAACCCGGCGATCAGCGTCATCAGCGCGGTGAGCGGCAGCACGATATACCAGTGAGGATGACCGAACACCCAGCCGAGCACGTAGCCGATCGCGAGCAACTGCACGACGGTGCGCACGGCCGCGAGCGCGAGCTTGCGGCCGAGGCCGAGCGACAGGGCCATCGAGATCGCGCCGTTGACCGCGACGAGCGCGGCGGCGATGCCGACGTCGACGAGGCTCAGGTCCTGCAGTGCGGGGCTCATTGCGTGGCCTCCGTCGGGTTGGCCGCGTGCATCACGCCGGCCTGCATCACGAGCCGCATCGTGCCGATCCGCGCGGCCTGGGCCGGATCGTGCGAGATCCACATGTACGCGCGGGCGTCGGGCGCCGCGTCGAACCACGCGCCGACGAGCGCCTCGATCGCGCGTGCCGATTCGGGGTCGAGCGCGGAGGTCGGCTCGTCGAGCAGCAGCACGTCGGGATCGAGCTGCAGCACGCGCAGCAGCGCGGTGATCTGCGCTTCGCCGCCGGACAGGTCGCTCGCGCGCTTGTCGAGAAAGTCGGGGCCGCGGCCGGCCTGCGCGGCGAGCGCTTCGGCGCGCGCGCGGTCGAACGCAGCGTCGCGATAGATCGCGAGCGAGTATGGATAGCGCAACTGCGCTTCGACGGTGCCGTCCATCTGGGCGGGGCGCTGGCGCACGTAGGCGACGCTGCGCCGGTAACGCGGGATCGCAGTGCGCCGGATCCGTTTGCCGCGCCACAGGATGTGGCCGCCGTCGAGCGGATCGAGCAGCGCGAGTGCGCGCAGCAGCACGCTCTTGCCCGACCCGGACGGCCCGGTGATAGCAATTCGCGATCCCGCTGCGAGGCTGAAATCGGTCGGCGCGAGCAGGGTCTTGCCGCTGCTGGCGTCCCGCCGCGTGATGCGCTCTGCATCGATGAGGCCGGTGGGGGCTGTCATGTCACAAATGAAAAAAAGCGTTAATGGCGCCGAAACGTCACCATGGCGTGCGTCATAATACCGATTGAAAAGCCGCGGGTGTCGTGCGCCGTTCGTCCACGCAAGCGGCCCGGCATGGCGCGGCAACATTTCAGAACAACAACGGAACCGCCATGACGCTAGCCCGAGCCATCGGCAAATCGGCTGCATGGATCGTCGGTATCGTCGCGGTGCTCATCGCGGCGGCCGGCGTCTTTCTCTTTATCTTCGACTGGAACCGCGCGAAGCCGTGGGTCAACGAGCAGGTCACGGCCGCACTCGGCCGCCCGTTCGCGATCAACGGCGACCTGAAGGTCGGCTGGCGCCGCCCCGACGGCGAAACCGGCTGGCGCGCATGGGTGCCCTGGCCAAGCTTCACGGCTACGCAGCTCGAGATCGGCAACCCCGACTGGGCGAAGATGCCCAAGTTCGTCACGCTCGATGCCGCGCACTTCGATCTCGCGATCCTGCCGCTGCTCGCGCATGAAATCGTGATCCCGTCGATCGACGTCGTGAATCCGGCCGTCGACCTCGAGCGGCTTGCCGACGGCCGCAACACGTGGACCTTCCAGTTCAAGCAATCGTCGCAGCCGTCGCCGTGGAAGGTGCGGCTCGACAGCTTCGGCTTCGCGAAGGGCACCGTCACGTACCGCGACGCGATCACGAAGGCCGACCTGACCGTCGCGATCGATACGCTCGGGCAGCCGATTCCGCTCGGCGACGTGCTGAAGGAGCAGGAGCAGACATCGCGCGCGGCATCGGCGCAGCGTGTCGGCAAGCATGGCGCCGCGCAGTTGAGCGCGAAGGCCAACGCAGAGGCCGCGTCGAGTGCTTCCGCCGCGCAGGCTTCGAGTGCGGCGCCGGCCACGGGTGTTTCGGCCGGGTCTGCCGTGGCGGCGGCTTCGTCTTCCTCGTCCACAGCTTCGGCATCGGCTGCTGCTGCCGCGTCTGCCGCAAGCAGCGTCGCGGCGCCCGCGAAGCCGTCCGGCCCGACCTATGCGTTCGGGCTGAAGGTCGACGGCCGCTACAAGAACGTGCCGATCAGCGGCACCGGCAAGCTGGGCGGCGTGCTCGCGATCCAGGACGCGTCGCGGCCGTTCCCGTTGCAGGCCGACGTGAAGGCGGGCGACACGCGGCTTGCGATCGTCGGCACGCTGACCGATCCGATGCATCTCGCGGCCATCGACCTGCGACTGTGGCTGCAGGGCACGTCGATGTCGCACCTTTACCAGCTGACCGGCATCACGCTGCCCGATACGCCGCCTTACGCGACCGAAGGCCGGCTGATCGGCAACTTCAAGCGCAAGGCCAGCACCTTCCGTTACGAGAACTTCAACGGCCGCGTCGGTGGCAGCGATCTCGGCGGCACGCTCGCCTACGAGCAGCGCGAGTCGCGGCCGAAGCTGTCGGGCGAGCTCGTGTCGAACCTGCTGCAGTTCTCCGATCTCGCTCCGGTGATCGGCGCGGATACGGCCGCGAGCAAGGCCAAGCGTGGTGACACGACGAAACAGCCGCCGGGCCGCGTGCTGCCGGTCGAGACGTTCCGCACGGACCGCTGGCGTGCGCTGGATGCGGACGTCAAGTTCACGGGGCGCAAGCTGGTCAAGAGTTCGGACCTGCCGATCACCAACCTGTACACGCACATCGTGATGACGGACGGCGTGCTGTCGCTCGAGCCGCTGCAGTTCGGCGTCGCGGGCGGCACGCTCGCCACGACCGCGCATCTCGACGGCAGCGGCGCGCCGCTCAAGGGGCGCTTCACGGTGGCTGCGCGGCACCTGAAGCTCAAGCAGTTGTTCCCGGCGCAGAAGGTCATGCAGTCGGCGCTCGGCGAGATCAACGGCGATGCGTCGCTGTCGGCGACCGGCAACTCGCCGGCTGCGCTGGCCGCCACGTCGACCGGTGAGGTGAAGGCGCTCGTGACGGATGGCCGCATCAGCCGCCTGCTGATGGAAGCGGCGGGGCTGAACGTCGCGAACGTCGTCTACGAGAAGCTGTTCGGCAACAACGACGTGAAGATCAACTGCGCGGCGGTCGACTTCGTCGCGACCAACGGCATTCTCGACCCGAAGGTATTCGCGCTCGATACGGACGACGCGCTGATCAACGTCGACGGCCCGATCAGCCTGCGCGACGAAACGCTGAACCTGAAGATCCATCCGCACACGAAGGGTTTCCGGATCTTCTCGCTGCGCTCGCCGCTGTACGCGAAGGGCACGTTCAAGAACCCGGACGTCGGCGTCGATGCAGGCGCGCTTGCGCTGCGCGCCGGCGCGATGGTCGGCCTCGGGCTGATCAACCCGTTCGCGGCCTTGATTCCGCTGATCGCGCCGAGCAACAATCGCGACGTGCCGTGCTCGGAGCTGTTCGGTCAGATGAATGCGAAGGCGGCGCAGCGGGCGGCGGCGAAGGCCGGCAAGTGACGCGCGTCAGCGGCCTGCGCGCTCCCACAGCAGCACCGCGTCGACTTCCCGGCCGTCGATCCGTACCGGAGCGGCGGTGCCGAGCTGCAGGCGATCGCCGTCGAGCCTGACGGCGCGCTGCTGGACGTTGCCGATCCAGTTCGGGAACAGGCTGACGTCCATTTCGTGGGTCAGCGTGCCGTCGTCGGCAACTTGAAAGGGGCCGGAATAGGCGATGTAACCGCCGGCGGCCGTCGCGCGCTCGTCGGCGGTGCCGCCCTGCAGGTCGCCGTCCGCGTAGGGCGGCCGGCCGGCGGCCATCAGCTGGGCGGACATGTAGCCGTCCGGTGTGTACAGGATCCAGCCGCATGCGTCGCGGCCGAGCGGGTAGGTGACCGCGCTGCCGTCGCGCGGGCGGATTTCGTAGGACACGAGGCGCCATGCGCCGACGAGTTGTTCGCGAAGCTGGCTGGCAAGCATGCGGGATTCCGGTGAGACGGCGGTGGGGCGCGTGCCGTCGTGTTGGCGGGCCGGTCGGGCGGCGGCCAGGGGCTGGAAATGCGCTGCCGGAACGGCGTGGTCGGCAGTTTCTCCGACACCTGCTAAAATACACGGTTTTCCGTCGATTTCTCCTTTAACGGGACCTGCCGTGCTTTCTACTGCCAACATCACGATGCAATTCGGGCCGAAGCCCTTGTTCGAGAATATCTCGGTCAAATTCGGCGAGGGCAACCGCTATGGTCTGATCGGCGCGAACGGCTGTGGCAAGTCGACGTTCATGAAGATCCTCGGCGGCGACCTCGAGCCGAGCGCCGGCAACGTCGCGCTGGAGCCGAACGTGCGTCTCGGCAAGCTGCGCCAGGACCAGTTCGCGTACGAAGACGTGCGCGTGCTCGACGTCGTGATGATGGGCCACACCGAAATGTGGGCCGCCATGACCGAGCGTGACGCGATCTACGCGAACCCGGAAGCCACCGACGACGACTACATGCACGCCGCCGAGCTCGAAGGCAAGTTCGCCGAATACGGCGGCTACGATGCCGAGGCGCGCGCGGGTGCGCTGCTGCTCGGCATCGGCATCGAGGAAAAATTCCACAACGGCACGATGAGCGAGGTCGCGCCGGGCTGGAAGCTGCGCGTGCTGCTCGCACAGGCGCTGTTTTCGAAGCCGGACGTGCTGCTGCTCGACGAACCGACCAACAACCTCGACATCAACTCGATTCGTTGGCTCGAGCAGACGCTCAACGAGTACAACTCGACGATGATCATCATTTCGCACGATCGTCACTTCCTGAACTCGGTGTGCACGCACATGGCCGACATGGACTTCGGCACGCTGAAGGTCTGGCCGGGCAACTATGACGACTACATGCTCGCATCGGCACAGGCGCGCGAGCGCCAGGCCGCGGCGAACACGCGTGCGAAGGAGCGTGTCGCGGAACTGCAGGACTTCGTGCGCCGCTTCTCGGCGAACAAGTCGAAGGCCCGCCAGGCGACGAGCCGTGCGAAGCAGATCGACAAGATCAAGATCGAGGAATTCAAGCCGTCGTCGCGCCAGAACCCGTTCATCCGCTTCGAGTTCGAGAAGAAGCTGCACAACGTCGCGGTGGTGGCGGAAGAGATCACGAAGAAGTACGAACGCACGATCTTCCAGAACTTCAACCTGTCGGTTCAGCCGGGCGAGCGGATCGCGATCATCGGCGAGAACGGCGCGGGCAAGACGACGCTGCTGCGTTCGCTGCTCGGCGCGCTCACGCTCGATCACGGCACGGTGAAGTGGTCCGAGAACGCAAATGTCGGCTACATGCCGCAGGACACGTACGAGGAGTTCCCGAACGACATCACGCTGATGGACTGGATCGACCAGTACCGCAAGGACGGCGACGACGAAACGATGGTGCGCGGCACGCTGGGCCGCCTGCTGTTCTCGTCGGACGACATCAGGAAGTCGGTGAAGGTGCTGTCGGGCGGCGAGAAGGGCCGCATGATCTGGGGCAAGCTGATGCTCGGCCGCCACAACGTGCTGCTGATGGACGAGCCGACCAACCACATGGACATGGAATCGATCGAGTCGCTGCAGATCGCGCTCGAGCAGTTCGAAGGCACGCTGATCTTCGTGTCGCACGACCGCGAATTCGTGAGCGGGCTGGCGAACCGGATCATCGAAGTGCGTACGGATGGCACGCTGTTCGACTTCGGCGGCAATTACGAGGAGTTCCTGACGAGTCAGGGGCAGGAGTAATTGTCCTGACGCTGCCGTTCATGTGTTGCGGTCCGGCGGTGGTACGAAGCCGGAGCGTATAGCAGCGCGAAGCCGCGACAGGCGCATCGGGCCCGCATCGACAGTATTGTCGATGCGGGCTTTTTCATTTCCGTGCCGGTGAAGCGCGGGGGTGTCGCACATTCCCGTTTCCTCTCCTCAATCGACTTCGGGTAAATTACGCTCCGAATACCGCCCTCAAATCCGACCCGGAGCCCCCCTCGATGCAGGACCATCCTCTCCCGCTCGATCTATCCGGCCTTGCGCCAAGCCTCTATGCCCAGGGCACCGAGGAAGGCATCCTGTCGCGCCTGATGGAGCGGATCGCGCCGACCAACCGCTTCTGCGTCGACATCGGCGCGAGCGACGGGCTACGCAACAGCAACACCGCGCGGCTGCTGCGCGAACGGGATTGGTCCGGCGTGCTGGTGGAAGGGAGTGCGTACCGCTTCGGCAAGCTGGCCGCCCACTACGCGGGGGTGGACCGCGTTCGCTTGCACCACGACCGCATCCAGCCCGACACGATCGACACGTTGCTCGCCGATGCGAACACGCCAGCCGATTTCGACCTGCTGTCGATCGACATCGACGGCAACGACTACTGGGTCTGGCGCGGCCTGCGGGCATTCCAGCCGCGTATCGTCGTGATCGAATACAACCCGTACTACACGCCGCCCGAGCGCTGGGTCATGTGCTTCAACCCGGACCACGAATGGGACGGCTCGACCTATTACGGTGCGAGCCTCGAATCGCTCGTTCATCTCGGCAGGCAGAAGGGCTATGAGCTCGTCTGTTGCGACGACATGGGCAACAACGCGTTCTTCGTGCGGCAGGACCTGTATCCGCTGCTCGGCATCGCGAACAACGATCCCTCGGTGCTGTTTCGTCCGGCGATGTACAAGGTGCGCTACGTCGGACACAACACGTTCCTGAGCGGTCATCCGTATCGATACGGCCCGGCCGAGCACATCTGAATGGACTCGCTCGCCGCGACCTTCGACGAGATCCGCGCGGCCTATGCGCTGGGCCGCATCGGGCAGCCGCGCCAGGCCGGCGAGCGCGTGTGGCACCTGCCGACCGATGACGGCGGCGTAGCGGTCAAGCTCTATGCGCTCGAACATCATGCGCGTGCGGCCAAGGAAGCGGCCGTGCTCGCGCACTTCGAGAGGCACGGCGATGCGCGCTTCCGTGTGCAGGCGCTGAAACGTACGACGTCGGGCGCATCGCTGTGGACGGGCCACGGCTCGCACGCGATGCTGACGCGCTGGGAAACCGGCCGGTTCAGAACCTACGACACATTTTCGCCGGCCGAATGGGATGCGCTCGGGGCGAGTCTGGCCGCGTTGCATCTGAGTCTCGAGCGCCTTCATTTGCCGCAGCTCGACACGATCCGCGCACGGCTGATCGCGATCGACGCGGACGCAGTGCGCCGCAGCCTGCACGACGCACTCGATCGCGCACGCGAGAACCACGCCGCCGACGACCTGCGCCGCTACGTCGATCTCGCGTTGCGCATGCTCGACCGCTACTATCCGGGCAGCATCGATGCGTTTCCCGCCGACGATCCGCAGCATCCGATCCACAATGACTACAACCAGTTCAACTATCTGTTCACGGGCACGCTGCCGCCGCTCATCCTCGACTGGGAAGCGTCGATCGGCGCGCCGCGTGAATACGAACT
The DNA here is from genome assembly GCF_005502655.1 of Burkholderia sp. 4NA327C6. Classification (NCBI taxonomy): domain Bacteria; kingdom Pseudomonadati; phylum Pseudomonadota; class Betaproteobacteria; order Burkholderiales; family Burkholderiaceae; genus Burkholderia; species Burkholderia sp. 4NA327C6. The sequence continues at coordinate 18,881 of NZ_SCNZ01000068.1, forward strand.
GGTGCGTTGCCTGAACCATCTGCCGCTGGAGGCACCGCATCTGGCGGAAGCGTTCGTGCTGGCCTATCGGCGGACCCGGCCGGTCGATCCCGCGCGCATTGCGTGGGCGGTCGATGCCGCGTGCGTGCAGCACGCGCTCAAGCTCTGGATCGTGCAAGGCTGGCTCGACGAACCGTCGCGCTTTGCATCGCATCTGAACGGCGCGGTGACGATGGCCTCTGCGATGGTGGATGCGCGCGACCGTCTGGTCGATTTCTTTTCCCGTTGTGTGGAAAGAGGACGCTGATGTGAATGCGAAGCTGAACCGGATGCCGAATCCGACGCCGCCCACCGAGCGGCAGCATGTGTTTCCGCCGCCGCTGGATCGCGATTACCGCGTCGAAGACGGGCGCGTGCTGACGCGCTCGCTGGAAGCGCATATCGTCGATCACTGCAACCTGACCTGCGCGGAATGTTGCTCGCTGTCGCCGCTGCTGCCCGAGTGGTATGCGAGCCCCGAATCGATCGAGGCCGATCTGCGCCGCGCCGCGAAGGTGTTGCGCCCGCGCATGTTCAAGCTGGTCGGCGGCGAGCCGCTGCTGCATCCGACGCTCGTCGAACTCGTCCAGCGCGTGCGCGCCACCGGCATCGCGCCCGTGATCTCCGTCACGACGAACGGCCTGAAGCTCGGCGAGATGACCGATGCGTTCTGGCAGGCGGTGGATGCGCTGACGATCTCGCGCTATCCGAAGCCGGCGCTGTCGTCCGACCTGGTCGCGCACATCGAGCGCCAGGCCGCGCGCTTCGACGTGCGCCTGAACTGGAAGGTGCAGGACGTGTTCACGACGATGAACCGCGCGCAGCCCGGCACCGATCGAGACGAAGCGCAGCGCCTTTATCACGATTGCTGGATCCGCGAGCGCTGCCATATGATTCGCGACGGCATGTTCTACACGTGCACGCGTCCGGCGCATTTCCATACGCTCTACAAGGGCGAGAAGGATTTTCGGTCCGACGGCCTGCCGCTGCGCGACGCCGCCGGCATGCTCGACGCGATGCTCGCCTATCTGCAACGCGAGGCGCCGCTCGAAGCGTGCCTGCATTGCCAGGGCGGCAGCGCGCCGGTGGCGCCGCATCGCATCCTCAAACGCATTGAAGTGGACTCCTTGAAGGCTCGTTATCCATGATCGTCGGCACGCGCGACCCGTTCGGCTTCGACCGGCTTCACTACCACCCGCGCAGCGGTGCGGCGGCGTCCGGCATCCGGGCCGTCCTGCACGCGTCGGGGCAACTGGCCGGCGAGCCGGATGCGGCGGCGATCGCGGGTTACCTGAGCGGCGAGCGGCTGGTCGGCCGCACCGTGTTGCGCGACGTGCGCGCGGTGCCGCCCGGTCATGCGCTGATCCGTTCGCCGCAGGGGCTGATCGTGCAGCCGGCACCCGCGCAGCCGCGGCACGCCGATCTGGAAACCGTGCTGCGCGCGTCGCTGCAGCGTGCGCTCGACAGCGGCAAGCGGGTTGCGCTGGCGCTGAGCGGCGGGCTCGATTCGGCGCTGCTGCTCGCGTTGCTGCGCGAACTCGGCGCGCAGCGGCACGTGACGTCCTACGTTCTCGTGACCGACATGCCTGACTATTGCGAACGCGATGCGGCACTCGAACTGGCCGCGCAGATGCGGGCGAACGTGAAGATCGTGCGCGTGAACGAGGCCGATTTCGTCGCGGCGTTGCCGAGAACGACGCATGCGGTCGAGGAGCCGATGTTCAACCTGCATCCGGTCGCGAAACTGCTGCTCGCCGAGGCGATGGCCGCGGACGGCGTCGAGGTGGCCATCACCGGCGACGGCGCGGACCAGGTGCTGCGCCGCGATCAGTCGGCCAACTATCTGCCGCTGTGCCATGCGCTGTTCGATGCGGCGTCGGTCGACCTGCATCCGCCGTTCGTCGACGATGCCGTCGTCGCGCATCTGACGAGCATCGCGCCCGATCCGGACAAGCAATGCCTGCGCGATCTCGGCGCGCGCCTGAACCTGCCGGACCGTCTCGTGCACGGCCCCAAGCGCGGGCGCCTCGCCCCGGCGATGGATCTCACGGCGCTGCTCGATCGCGACCGCACGCACGCGCTGGCCGACACGCTCGGTCTGCCCGCACCCACGCTGCAGGCGGATACCGAACGCGTGCTGTGGACGACGCTGTCGCTGATCCTCGATCATTTCCGCCACCTCGATGCCGCGCATCGCCCAACCTAATCGTTCATGAAACGCATCCTGTTCTGCGTGGTGCCCGAAAAGGGGCACGTCAATCCGTGCATCGGCCCGGCCCAGCATCTGCGCACCGCGGGGTGCGACGTCGCGTTCTATGCGCCGGCCGATATCAGTGCACAGCTCGACGGTGCCGGCGGCTTCGAATTCGTCGGGCCGCGCGAAACGCCCGAGCGCCACGACCTGTCGCGCGGCGCGAGCTTCGCCGCGAACATTCGGGATGCGGACTGGCTGCGGCACTGGATCCGCACGCTGCTGATCGATCTCGCCCCCGCGCAGGTGGACGGCATCCGCGCGGTGCTGCGCGACTGGCGGCCCGATGTGGTCGTGATCGATCCGCTGCTCTATGCGGCGGCGATCGCGGCGGAACTGGAAGGGCGGCCGTGGGTCTCGATGTCGAATTCGCTGAATCCCGTGCTGTCGGACGATCTCGATTCGGAACTGCTGCGCACGGTGCGATGGCTCGAACCGGAACGCACGCGGCTGTTCGCGCGCTACGGGCTCGACGCGCGTTTTCGCGGTTGCGACATCCTCTCGCCGCACCTGACGCTCGCGTTCACGACCGACGCGCTGGTCGGTGCGCCGCCGCCCAGCGTCGAGCTGGTCGGGCCGGCAATGCCGTCCGGCCCGCGCGGCGACGAGACGCCGTTCCCGTGGGAACGCCTCGATGCGGATCGTCCTCTGGTTTACATGTCGCTCGGCAGCCAGCTTTACTACCATCCCGACGTGTTTGCGAAGGTCATCGAGGCGACGCGCGCGACGTCGGCGCAACTGGTGCTGTCGGTGGGCGAACTGGTCGATTCGGATCTGCTGCCGGCCGACGACGGGCGTGTGATCGCGGTGCGTTACGCGCCGCAGCTGGCGCTGCTGCAGCGCACGCACGCGTTCGTCAGCCACGGCGGCGCGAATTCGGTGATGGAGTCGCTTGCCTGCGGCGTGCCGATGCTGCTGTCGCCGTTCTGCAATGACCAGTTCCATTCGGCGCACTTCGTCGAGCGCGCCGGCGCGGGGTGCGTGCTGGATCTGCAGCAAGCCGGCGTGGCGGATATCGCCGAGGCGCTCGAACGCCTGTTGCGGCCCGGGACGTTGCGCGACCAGGCGGCGCGGGTCCGCGCGAGCTACGCGGCGCGCGACGGTTCGGCCGAGGCGGCCCGCCTGATCAGCGCACTCGCTTCAGGAAACCGCCTGGCGACAGCGTCATGAGCACGCGGTCCTCGATGTCGTAGTCGACCTCGAAGCGGTCGTCGCGAGCGAGGAATTCATGCGTGGCGGTGGCCGGGTTGTTGCCTTTGCCGTACGGCTTGCCGTCGAACATCGACGCGGGCAGGTACTCCATGATCGTATCCATCACGATCGCGTAACTGCCGGGCGTCACGAGCGGTGCATAGCATTCCAGTTCGCGCAGCACGTGCGCGTGGGTGTGCGTGAGATCGAGGATCGCCATCACGCGTGCGCCTTCATCGATCTGCGCACGCACCGATGCGAGCGTGTCGGCCGCGCATGATTCGCCTTCGATCAGCGTCATGCGGTGGGCGAGCCGGTGCGATTGCAGGCGCTGCCTGACCTCGTCGCGCAGGCGCGGCTCGATCGCGACGACGCGGCCGCTGTCGCCGGCCAGTTCCAGCATCGACGCGGAGAATACGACACCGCCGCCCGCCGCGATCCCGGTCTGCACGATGCAGTCGGGACGCTCGCGCCAGATCAGCTCCTGGAGCGCGAGCATGTCGCCGGGCAGGTGGAAGAAGCGCTCGCCGAGCCAGCGCGTCTGGAACAGATGGTCGAATTCGGCAGCACGCGTCAGCCATTCGATATTGATGTCCCGCATGCGGGCCGAGGGACGCTCTGACATGGTCAATGCAACGAGTAGGAGTGACGTGAAAACGCTGGAACCGTGGCTTCACCGGTACTGGAACATCGGGTCGGCGCACCTGCAGGCGCTGGCGTCGGGCCATACTAACAAAACGTATCTCGTCGAGTGCGATGCGGGGCGCGCGGTGCTGCGCGTGTCGTGGCCAGGCAAGGCGGCCGAGCAGGTGCATCGCGAGGCGGCAGTGCTCGGTCATCTCGGCCACTCGCGCACGGCACCGAGGCTGCCTGCGCTGCCGAAGCTGCGGCCGACCGTGGACGCACAGTCCGGTGTGCAGCTGCCCAATGGAAGCTGGCTGCATCTGTTCGAGCCTATCGCCGGCTGCCCCGGCCTGCCGGACGATGCGGAGGCGGGCGCGATCGATGCGATGCGTGCGCTTGCGCATCTGCACGCGGCGATGGCGGCGATGCCCGTGACCGAATCGGCGCCGCTGGCCTGGCTGTCTGCGCGCCACGCACGTGTAGCGGCGCGAGCTGCGCCGTCGTTGCCGGGTGACTTGAGCGGCCACTGCGAGACGATGATGCGTCGGATCGGCGCACATCTCGACGCTGCCGCGCATTGGCTGACGGGAGCGACACAGTGGCTGCACGGCGACTATCACGCGGGCAACCTGCTGTACGTGGGGCACGCGGTGAACGGCGTGCTCGATTTCGACGATGTCGGGCAGGGCGTGCAGTGGCTCGAAGCGGCCTTTGCGCTGTTCGCGCTGTCGCGCGATGCGGGCAGGGATGATCGCTTCGTATTCGATGCACGGCGCTGGGACGCCGGCCTGCAAGCCTACGCCGCGACGCGGGCCGATGACGTGCCGGACTGGATGCACGACCGCCGCGATGCGCTGATGGCCCTGTTCTGCGCGGACCAGACGCTGATCCATCTCGAAGCTGCACAACGCGGCCTGTGGACACCGGGGCCGGGCATCGGCTTTCTCGGCGGCTGGCGGCAGTTGCTCGATGGTGCGGCGCCGGTACGTTGACCGGCGGCTTCGTCAGCGCGGCCGATTCAGGAACAGGCGCACCGCTTCGACCGTATTGGGCCGCGCCTCGCCGTGCCGCGATCCGTCGTGCATGCAGAACAGCACGTCACGTTGCCGTGCCGCGCTGGCGTCGACATGTGCACACATCGCGTCGAACAGCGCTTGCGGCGACGGCGCCGGCCGTTGCCAGTCGTCCAGAATCGCGGTCCAGCCCGTGTGTTCGCGCTGCAGCCGCGCCAGCACGCCGGCGCGATTGTCCTGCGGCATCAGGCCGTAAGGCAGGCGCAACGGAATCGTGTCCCGAGCCGGAACGCCGGCTCGGCGATAGGCTTCGTGGATCAGCGCGTCGGTCGTCTCGATCTCGTCGATCAGCGCATCGTCCGCCAGCGCGCCGGGCTTCGCGTGCGAATGGGTGTGATTGCCGAGTTGGTGGCCTTCGCGCGCCATTCTTGCCGCGACATCGAGCGCGCCTGCCAGATTCTGGCCGAGCAGGAAGAAGGTCGCCTGGCAGGACGCGGCGTGCAGGACATCGAGCAAGAAGGGTGTCGAGGGACCGGGCCCGTCGTCGAAACTGAGGCGAATGGACATCGCGGGTGGGTGCGCCGTTCAAGGTGTACCGGAGGAACGATAACGCAAGTCGCGGCGAGCGGCGGCCGGCGCTCTCATCGGTCGGCTACTGGAGCGGCTCGATCGCCAGCGGACAGGTGCCGATCCGACGCAACTGCGTGCCGGTCCATTCATAGAAGAACCGGGCGGCCTTCGCGCTGTTGTCGTCGCAATCGTCGTTGAAGCAGCCCGCGACGATCAGCAGCCTGCTGCCGGGTCGGAAATCGACACGCTCCTCGTCGTTGCCCATCACGCCGGCGATGGCCTGCACGCCGGGCATCGTGTACGTCGCGCCCGTGTACTTGTCGACGATCGCGAAATTCCGGCAATCCGTTCCGCAACCCCAGATCGCAACCCGGTAGTGGCCGGCAAAATTGGCCGGTTGCGTGAATTCGTCGCGAATCACGGTGCGGTAGAGGCGGGTTTCCCTGGTGGTCAGGCGGGGCGCCGCAGCCGGCTTGCGTGGCGCGCTCGCGGCGGGTGCCGGATAGCGGTCGAACGAAGGCGACGGGCATGCGGCGGCGGCCGCGGCCGTCGCGGCGCGAGCGGTGCCGGAGCCGCAAAGCAGCGCGGCCGATGCGCCTGCGATCAGCAGAAATCGATGGACAAGCATCACGCGAGCATCCTTCAGGTTCGGGTTCGTGATCGGGCCGGAGGGTCCGAACGGCCGGCGACGACGATTCTATGACGCTTCACGCGCGCCGGCGACCCGGCGCAGTGATCGCGAGCCTGCGTCAAACCGACGTTCCGCACACGGCCCGCCGTCAAGCTTTGTCAAATTGTGGCGATATCACGATGCCTGACGTTTCAGGCCGCCTTCGAAGGCTGTCATGCACGGGTTGATTGAGTATTCTTGGATTCGATTCGCGGCACGCATGCCGTCACAACCGGGAGGCTTCACATGAATGCACGTCTATACCGCGCGACTGTTGCCGGCGCGCTGATCGGATTGCTCGCGCCGTTTTCGGCGGCGCATGCGCAGCTGGGCGATGTCCTGAAGCAGGTCGGCGGCGGTGGCGATTCAGGCGGCAGCGCGGGCGGCGCGCTCGGCAATCTGGGCGGCCTCGGTGGTGCATTGACGGGCGGCGGTGGTGCGTCGCTGATGCCGGGCAGCACCGGCAACGTCGCCGGCCTGCTGCAGTTCTGCATCCAGAACAACTATCTCGGCGGGGCATCCGGCGGCGCGTCGTCGGTGAAGGACGCGCTGATGGGCAAGCTCGGCGGCAGCGCGTCGTCCGACAGCGGCTATACCAGCGGCGCGAGCGGGATCCTCGATGCCGGCAACGGCAGCAAGCTCGACCTGAGCGGCGGCGGCCTGAAGCAGCAGGTGACCAAGCAGATCTGCGACAAGGTGCTGACGCAGGCGAAGTCGCTGCTGTAAGTGTCGCGGTGCGTGGCGGCGCAGGGGGCGGTGCGACGCGTACCGCGCCATCGAGACTGCCACGCGCGTCGACAAACAGACGGGCCGCCGCGCGATGCCGCCGCGGCCCGCACGCATGGACTCAATCGGCCAGCCGCTTGTCGGCGAGCGCCTTGCAGCAGTCTTCGTAGACCCATTGCACGAGTTTCGCCCGATAGTCGAGATCGTCGGTATCGACGATTTCCTCGACCGCGTCGCGCGCCCATGACGCATCGACGAACCCGGCATGCCGCTTCGCGATGTCCTGCGCGAGCGCCGCGAGCTTGGCGACGGCCAGCCAGTCGGCCTGGCGATGATGGCGGTCGAGCCAGCGGTGCGCGGCCTGGACCTGGAACGCGGCGTCCGGCCACGATTCGTTGAGGTAAAACGCGCCGAGATTGCCGCAGGTGAGCCAGCAAAGCAGTTCCAGGCGGTCTTGCGAGCCGAGGGTATGGGGTGCGTCGGACATGGCAGCGCTCACGAAATACGTCGATTCCGGGCGGCGCCGGTTGCAACGGGCCGGTGCCGATAATAAAAACATAGCACGATGCGGGCCCGACCGCGCACCCGGGCGGATGCTGACATGGCGGTGGCGAGACGGACGCTGCGCCGGCCAGGATCGCCGACGGCGAAGTGAGGGGGCGGCGGGAACGGAAAGTGCGGGAGCGCGTGAGGAGCGATGCGGGAGGACGCGGCCGGGGAACGGCCGCCGGGCGCCGTGCACGCCGTGAAGCGGGCCCGTTGCCGGGCCCGCCGCAGCCGGGCGCGCGGGCCGGGCTGCCGATGAGCGAACTCAGGTCGTCGTGTGCGAGGCGCGCGCGATCGAGCGGATGCTGCGCTCGACGCGGATCAGGATGATCAGCACCGCGAGCGACACGAACGAATACAGCGCGACGAGCGCGGCGACGCCCGCGTAGCGCGCGGTCTGGCCGTTCTCCGCAGCGGTTTCTTCCGCAGCCCTCTTCTCGTTGTCGATCGCGGTCCGGCGTGCGTCGTAGCGCTGCGAGAAGTCGCGCATGACCGCCGACACGACGTCGGTGTACGCCTGCTCCCGCGCATATTCGTCGCGGTGACGGGTGACCTTCTTCTTGACGCTGGCCGCGACGTCCGGGCGCGACAGCACCTTGTCGAGATACGCGATCTGCTGCTCGTAATACGCGACTTCCGGATGGCCGTCGTCATTGAGCACGCGCTGGAACGACGGCTCGTATGCATCACGATCGACCGCGTAATCCGGCGACAGGGCGGCCCGGCCATGCTTCTGCACGATGCCAGACAATTGCGTCGACAGGCGCAGCGCGGGCGACGCATCGTCGTCCTTGACTGCCGCGCCGTCGGCGGCCGGCGCGGCCTTGGCGGGCGCATCGTTCTCCCACGCAAACGATGCAGGATCGACCTGGATGGCCGAATCGACCTTCGGCGGTTTCGACAGGCGCGCATCGAGTGCGACCGCGCCGAATATGACCCCGCCGATCAGGACTGCGGTCGCGAACAACAGCACGATCACGCGCAGTACCTGAAGATAGCCGCCCTCGATTCTGGTCAGGATGCTCAAGGCATTCCCCTTTCTTATGATGATTGAGGCGCCGAGGCTAAAGACCTTTCTAATGGCTGTCAATCGTCACGCCGGGTCACACCGGCGGACCGAAACGCTCGCTAGAATGTCGGCTTTCCTGGAGGCGGAAAGCGATGAAAATCTACGACCAGTTCTATATCGACGGCGCGTGGCGCAAACCGGCCGGCACCGGCACGATCGACGTGATCGACTCGGGCACCGAGGCCGTGATCGGCCGGATTCCGGAAGGCGTCGCGTCCGACGCGCAGGACGCGATCCGCGCGGCGCGCGCAGCCTTCGACGCGTGGGCGGCCACGCCGCCCGCGACGCGCGCGGGCTACCTGCGCAGGATCGTCGAGCATCTGCAGGCGCGCAGCGAGGAGCTTGCGCAGTCGATCACCGGCGAAGTCGGGATGCCGATCAAGCTGTCGCGCGCGATCCAGGTCGGCGGCCCGATCTACAACTGGAAGGCATACGCGAAGCTCGCCGAATCGTTCGAATTCGAGGCACAGGTCGGCAACTCGCTCGTCGTGCGCGAGCCGGTCGGCGTCGTCGCGGCGATCACGCCCTGGAACTATCCGCTCAACCAGGTCACGCTGAAAGTCGCGCCGGCGCTCGCGGCCGGCTGCACGGTCGTCCTGAAGCCGTCCGAAGTCGCGCCGCTGAACGCGTTCATGCTCGCCGAAGCGATTCACGAAGCCGGGCTGCCGCCCGGCGTGTTCAATCTCGTGTGCGGCTATGGCCCGGTCGTCGGGGAAGTGCTGGCCACCGATCCGGACGTCGACATGGTGTCGTTCACGGGCTCGACGCGTGCCGGCAAGCGCGTGGCCGAGCTGGCGGCCGCGAGCGTCAAGCGCGTTGCACTCGAACTGGGCGGCAAATCGGCGTCGGTGATCCTCGACGATGCCGATTTCGCGACGGCGGTGAAGGGCACGGTCAACGCGTGCTACCTGAACGCGGGGCAGACCTGCTCGGCGCACACGCGCATGCTGGTGCCGGAAGCGTGCTACGACGAGGCGCGCGCGATCGCGAAGGCGGCGGCCGAAACCTACGTCGCCGGCGATCCGCGGCAGGACGCGACGCGCCTCGGTGCGCTCGCATCGGCCGCACAGCAGCAGCGTGTGCAGGACTACATCCAGCGCGGGATCTACGAAGGCGCCGAACTCGTCACGGGTGGCACGGGCCTGCCGGAAGGGCTCACGAAGGGCTTCTTCGTGAAGCCGACCGTGTTCGGCCGCGTCGATCCGAAATCGACGATCGCGCAGGAGGAAATCTTCGGGCCGGTGCTGTCGATCATCACGTATCGCGATGAAGACGAGGCCGTGCGAATCGCGAACGATTCGCCGTACGGGCTCGGCGGCGCGGTATGGGCCGGCAGCGACGAACGCGCGATGGGCATCGCGCGCCGCATCCGCACCGGGCAGGTCGACATCAACGGCGGCGCATGGAACATGGCCGCGCCGTTCGGCGGCTACAAGCAGTCGGGTCACGGCCGCGAGAACGGCGTGTACGGGCTCGAAGAATATCTCGAGTACAAGTCGATGCAGCTCAAGCCCGCGAAGCCGGCCTGAGCGTTTCTCGTGGCATGAGATGGAAACGGCACGCTTGCGTGCCGTTTTTTTCTTGACGGCCGTCAAGATGCGCGTCGGTGGATCGTCGATCATCGCGGTTCCGATGTTCCGACGAGGTTTCAGATGACCGTACGCACTTCCTTTCCGCCGCTGACGATTCGCGGCCGCTCCTTGTTGCCCGTCGTGCAGGGCGGCATGGGCGTCGGCATCTCCGCGCACCGGCTGGCGGGCAGCGTCGCGCGCGAAGGCGCGGTCGGCACGATCGCGAGCATCGACCTGCGCCACCATCATGCGGACCTGCTCGCGCGTTGCCGCGCGCAACCCGATCGCGCGACGCTCGAGGCCGCGAACCTCGAGGCGCTCGCACGCGAGATCCGCCTCGCGAAGACCTACAGCGAAGGGCGCGGGATGATCGCGGTCAACGTGATGAAGGCCGTGAGCGCGCATGCGGACTACGTGCGGGCGGCGTGCGACGAGGGGGCGGACGCGATCGTGATGGGCGCGGGCCTGCCGCTCGACTTGCCCGATCTCACGCAAGGCTACGAGATCGCGCTGATTCCGATCCTGTCGGACAGCCGCGGGATCGCGCTCGTGCTGAAGAAGTGGATGAAGAAGGGGCGCCTGCCCGATGCGATCGTGATCGAGCATCCGGCGCACGCGGGCGGGCACCTCGGCGTCACGCAGATCGACGACATGCACGACAGTCGCTTCGATTTCGCGCGCGTGCTCGACGAGACCGCCCAGGTGATGGCGTCTCTCGGCGTTGCGCGCGAAACGATCCCGTTGATCGTTGCGGGCGGGATCAACAGTCACGACACGGTGCGCGCGGCGTTCGACGCCGGCGCGAACGGCGTGCAGGTGGGGACGCCGTTCGCGGTGACGGAAGAGGGCGATGCGCATCCGCACTTCAAGCGCGTGCTGGCCGACGCGACGCCCGAGGACATCGTCGAATTCGTCAGCGTGACGGGGCTGCCCGCACGCGCGGTGAAGACGCCGTGGCTCGATCGTTACCTGCGCAACGAGACGCGCATCCGCACCAAGCTCGGCGCGCTGAAGCAGCGCTGCCCGACCGCGCTCGAATGCCTGAGCGTATGCGGCTTGCGCGACGGCATCGAGAAGTTCGGCCATTTCTGCATCGATACGCGGCTCGCGGCCGCGCTGCGCGGCGACGTGGCGAACGGGCTGTTCTTCCGCGGCCGCGAAGCGTTGCCGTTCGGCCGTGCGATCCGCAGCGTGCGCGATCTGCTCGACCTGCTGCTGACGGGCAGTGCGACCGAGCCTGCGGCAAACCGTCCCACGTTTACGCTGGCTTGACGGATATCAAGATAAGGACAAGACCCTACAGGGAGAATGGAAACCATTCTTTGGGGGTCCGTACCATGCATAAAACGATTCGAACTTGTGTCACCGCTGCTGCCGTTGCAGCCGCTTTCGCCGCGATGCCTTCGCTGTCGCATGCGGCCTCGCCGGGCGACGGTATCAACCAGGGCGATGTCCTGGTCCGGCTGCGCGCGATCAGCATCCAGCCGAACGAACGCGCGAGCGATACGCTGGGCGCGCTCAACGTCGGCGTGAACAACGCGATCGTGCCGGAGCTCGACTTCACGTACATGATCCGCGACTACCTGGGCGTCGAGCTGATCCTCGGCACGTCGCGTCACCAGCTCACGTCGAGCATCGGCAATCTCGGCGGTGTGGGCGTGCTGCCGCCGACGCTGCTGCTGCAGTACCACTTCAACCATGCCGGCAAGGTGCGTCCGTATGTCGGTGCGGGCGTGAACTACACGTACTTCTACAACAACGGGCTCAACGTCGGCGGCGAGGGTGTGTCGATCAACAAGAGCAGCTTCGGCCCCGCGCTGCAGTTCGGCGTGGACGTGCAATTGACGAAGAAGGTCTTCATGAACGTCGACGTGAAGAAGATCTGGATGAGCACCGATGCGACGCTCGGCGACAAGGGCATCGGCACGCTGCACATCGATCCGCTGATCGTCGGCGTGGGCGTCGGGATGAAGTTCTAGACGCGAAGGGAAAAGAACAGAGTTGGGGTTGGCGGCATGGCGGTCGGCATGCCGCTCTTTTTTTGCGCGGCGGATTTACAGCTTGTCGTACTGGAAGCGCATCGCGGTGCCTTCGCGCGAGATGCGCTCCCACACCACGCGCTTCTCGTCGTCGCTCAGGAACACCCAGTTCGACACTTCGGCGGCCGTGCGGCCGCAGCCCTTGCAGACTTCGTCGAAGAGGGTCGAGCACACGCCGATGCAGGGGCTGTCGGGCAGGTCGTGGAGATTGGAGGCCATCGGGAGTTTCACGCAGTCGAATCGTCAGCCGCCATTTTAATCCATCGCGGCCGATCGGCCGGGCGGAGGCGACCGGCGTGCCGTGCGCGCGCCGGGGGCGTGTCGGCACGGCCCGGCATCGGGCCCGGTCGCGCAGGCCGCTCGCGCGTCGGGCCGGCAAACGCGGTCGCGCCGACGCCCGTTTTTCCCGGTGGACAGCCGCCGATTACCCGATAGAATTCCCCGGGAACGCCTCGCCGCACGGGCAGCCAGCCTGGCCGGCAGCGGGAATCTGTTCCGTTTGCGCGACACCGGCATGATTTTTTTGTGACGGGGCGCGAATGATGGTAGTTTTCGGGGTTTTCGAGGGGCGGCGCGCCAGAATGCGCCGTCATGACGAGGCAGACGGCAGCCGGACACACGGTCCGGCCGTAGGGAGAACGGGATGAAAGCAAAGGTAGTGGGCCGGTTCGCAGCGCTCGCGCTGTGCGTGGGTGCATCGGCGGCAGCGGCGAAGGATACGCAGCTCAATGTCTATAACTGGTCGGACTACATTGCGAAGGACACGATCCCGAACTTCGAGAAGCAGGCGGGCGTCAAGGTCCGCTACGACAACTACGACAGCGACGACACGCTGCAGGCGAAGCTGCTGACGGGCAGCTCGGGCTACGACATCGTCGTGCCGACCAGCAACTACGCGGGCAAGCAGATCGCCGCCGGCATCTTCGCGCCGCTCGACAAGTCGAAGCTGCCGAACCTCAAGTACCTCGATCCGCAACTGATGGCGCTCGTCGCCGGCGCCGATCCGGGCAACAAGTACTCGGTGCCCTGGGCGTACGGCACGACCGGTCTCGCATACAACCTGACGAAGGCGCAGCAGGCGCTCGGCAAGGTGCCGCTCGACAACTGGGACATCCTGTTCAAGCCTGAAAACATCGCGAAGCTGAAGACCTGCGGCGTGTCGGTGCTCGACGCACCCGACCAGATGTTCGCGGCGACGCTGCACTACATCGGCAAGGATCCGATGAGCACGAACCCGGCCGACTACAAGGCCGCGATGGAAGTGCTGAAGAAGATCCGCCCGTACATCACGCAATTCAACTCGTCGGGCTACATCAACGACCTGGTCGGCGGCGACATCTGCTTCGCGTTCGGCTGGTCGGGCGACGTCGTGATCGCGAAGCATCGCGCGCTGGAAGCGAAGAAGCCGTACAAGGTCGAGTACTACATTCCGAAGGGCGGCGCCCCGGTGTGGTTCGACGTGATGGCGATCCCGAAGGACGCGAAGAACAAGGATGCCGCACTGCAGTGGATCAACTACATCGAGGATCCGAAGGTGCACGCGGCGATCACGAACGCGGTGTACTACCCGAGCGCCAACGCAGAGGCCCGCAAGTACGTGCGGCCCGACGTCGCGAACGACCCGGCCGTCTATCCGCCGGCCGACGTCGTGAAGACGCTGTTCCTGCTCAAGCCGCTGCCGCCTGAAATCCAGCGTCTGCAGACGCGTCTGTGGACCGAGCTGAAGTCGGGCCGCTGACGCGAGCCGGAGTGAATCAGCAGTCATGAAGCCCCTGGTGCCCCCGGGGGCTTTGTTCGTTCAACGCAGGAGAGAAGCAGCACATCATGAATAGCCAGTCGGGTGCGCCGGTCGCGGGCGCGCCGTCCTCCGTTTCCTCCTCCGGCGCCGATGCGCGCGCCGAGTCCTTTGTCCAGATCGTCGACGTCGTCAAGAAATTCGGCGACACCGAAGCCGTGCGCAGCGTCAACCTGACCGTGCGCCAGGGCGAGCTGTTCGCGCTGCTCGGCAGCTCGGGCTGCGGCAAGTCGACGTTGCTGCGGATGCTCGCGGGCCTCGAGACGGTCACGTCGGGCAAGATCCTGATCGATGGCGAGGACCTCGCGCAGATGCCGCCGTACAAGCGGCCCGTGAACATGATGTTCCAGTCGTATGCGCTGTTCCCGCACATGTCGGTCGAGTCGAACGTTGCGTTCGGTCTCAAGCAGGAAGGCACGCCGAAGGCCGAGCTGAAGGCGCGCGTCGCATCGGCGCTGGAACTCGTGCAGATGAGCAAGTACGCGAAGCGCAAGCCGCATCAGCTGTCCGGCGGCCAGCAGCAGCGCGTCGCGCTCGCGCGCTCGCTGGTCAAGCGGCCGAAGCTGCTGTTGCTCGATGAGCCGATGTCCGCGCTCGACAAGCAGATCCGCCAGCGCACGCAGATCGAGCTCGTCAACATCCTGCAGAAGGTCGGCGTCACCTGCATCATGGTCACGCACGACCAGGAAGAAGCGATGACGATGGCCAATCGCCTCGCGGTGATGAGCGAAGGCCAGATCGTGCAGATCGGCTCGCCGAACGAAGTGTACGAATATCCGAACAGCCGCTTCTCGGCCGAATTCATCGGCTCGACGAACCTGTTCGACGGCGTGACCGTCGAGGACGAACCCGATCACGTGTACATCGAGTCGCCGGAGCTGCCGAGCCGGCTGTACGTGAGCCACGGGATCTCGGGCCCGCTCGGGATGCCGGTCACGGTGTCGGTGCGCCCCGAACGGATCGCGCTCACGCGCAAGCCGCCCGAAGGCGCGTTCAACTGGGCGCGCGGCCGCATCAGCAACGTCGCTTACATGGGCGGCTACTCGCTGTATCACGTGAAGCTCGACGGCGGCAAGACGGTGATCGCGAACGTGTCGAGCCTCGCGATTTCGGAGCTCGACACGCCGGCGCTCGGCGACGAGATCTACGTGCGCTGGAGCGCGACGGCCGGCGTGGTGCTGACGTCATGACCACGTTCAAGACCATGCTTTCGTGGCCGGTGCGGCGCTTCAACCTGACGGGCGCCACGGCGGTCGTGGCTGGCCCGTTCACGTGGCTCGTGCTGTTCTTCCTCGTGCCGTTCGTGCTGGTCGTGAAGATCAGCTTCGCGGAGCTGCAGCTCGGCATCCCCCCGTATACGGAACTCGCGTCGTACGCGGACGGCGTCGTGCACGTCGCGCTGAACCTGTCGCACTACGCGTTCCTGTTCACGGACAGCCTGTATTTCGCGACCTACGTGAATTCGGTGTGGGTGGCCGCGATCACGACGCTGCTGTGCCTGCTGATCGGCTATCCGATGGCGTACTACATCGCGCGCTCGAACCCGGCGACCCGCAACCTGCTGATGATGGGCGTGATGCTGCCGTTCTGGACGTCGTTCCTGATCCGCGTGTATGCATGGATCGGCATCCTGAAGAACAACGGGCTGCTGAACAACTTCCTGATGTGGATCGGGCTCACGCATACGCCGATCGAGCTGTATCGCACCAACTACGCGGTGTACATCGGGATGGTCTATTCGTACCTGCCGTTCCTCGTGATGCCGTTGTATGCGCACCTCGTGAAGATGGACCTGCGCCTGCTGGAAGCCGCGTACGACCTCGGCGCCAGGCCGTGGAAGGCGTTCGTGCAGATCACGCTGCCGCTGTCGAAGAACGGGATCATCGCGGGCTGCCTGCTCGTGTTCATCCCGGCGGTGGGCGAGTACGTGATCCCCGAGCTGCTCGGCGGCGCGAACACGCTGATGATCGGCCGCGTGATGTGGAACGAGTTCTTCAACAACGCAGACTGGCCGATGGCGTCGGCGGTGACCTGCGCGATGGTGCTGCTGCTGCTCGTGCCGATGGCGATGTTCCAGCACTTCCAGGCGAAAGAGCAGGGAGGCCGTCGATGAAGCCGAATCGTTACCTGCAGTTCGCGGCGCTGTTTGCCGGCTTCGCGTTCCTGTATATCCCGATCATCAGCCTGATCGTCTATTCGTTCAACGAGTCGAAGCTCGTCACCGTGTGGTCGGGCTTCTCGTTCCGCTGGTACGCGGCGCTCGTCGAGGACGACGAACTGCTGACGGCCGCGTGGCTGTCGCTGAAGATCGGCGTGCTGACCGCGTTCGCATCGGTGTTCATCGGCACGTGGGCCGGCTTCGTGCTCGCGCGGATGGGGCGCTTTCGCGGCTTCGCGCTGTTCAGCGGGATGATCAACGCGCCGCTCGTGATTCCCGAGGTGATCCAGGGGATCTCGCTGCTGCTGCTGTTCATCGAGCTGGCGAAGTGGATCGGCTGGCCGGCCGAGCGCGGC